>CAZDOW010000034.1:0-34174 GCA_964507115.1 uncultured Maribacter sp. | reverse complement strand
TTATGCGAGTAAGGCCTGCTTTTACAATCTAAACTCACCCTTTTTAAACAAATTAATGTTGAGTTCGTCAAAAGGTATTACCAATGTGGGCAGTAACTTAAATTTTTTTAAGAACGTTTTATAGTGAAGCTAGCTTTGAATGCACCAAGTCGCTCAACGCTTTTAAACGCTCCTCAGCTTCTTTGGTACCCTCTGTCTGTTCTATACCTTTTTGCTCTATTTTAGAGGCAAACTGCAATGCGCACATGGCTAAAACATCTTGTTTGTCCCTAACGGCATAGTTCTTCTCAAATTTTTTAGCCAACTGTTCTATGTTTTTGGCTGCTTTTCGCAAACCTTCCTCCTGACTAGGGTCTATAGTTAAAGGATATACCCTGTCTGCAATGGAAAGCTTTATTTTGAGCTTTTCTGACATATTATTTAAACATCATTCCGAAAGTTGGGCTATACAATGGTCCAATTCCCGTATTAATGTATTTATTTTAAGCTTTGCTTCTGTTTTGTTTGTGTTACTGCCTAGCATAGAATTTGCAAGTTTGAGTGAGTTGTATTTTTCCTCCCAATCCGAAACCGATTTGTCAGCTTTTTGTTGAACGGACCTCAACGAATTTAATTCGTTTTCCAAATCTGAATTAGCCCTTCGCAACACTTCTAGTTTATGCAACAGCTTGCTAATTCTATTTTCTAAGGAGTCAACGATTTGTATTAATTCGCTCATACAAAAAATTCGATGCTATTTACACAAAGTTAACATTCATCCGAAGACTTAGCAATACTTTTTACAAATAATCCTTTAAGTATTTTGCAAAGCCTATAAAATGGTAATCAGGACCGCTTACAATACATTTAGGACAAACCTTTCAAGAATTGCAATGGTTTAATTAATTTTGTGCCAACTTATGATAAAAATGAAGAACTTTACCCTAGGCATCTTACTCCTTTTCACACTGCAAAGTACAGCACAGCAAACATACCCTACAGATGCATTTATACCTCCCTTGGACATACCCATTATCCTAGCCGGAACTTTTGGGGAGTTGCGTTCCAATCATTTTCACTCCGGAATAGATATTAAGACACAACAGCGAGAAGGTTTACCTATTTATGGTATAGGAGATGGTACGGTCACACGAATAAAGGTTTCTTTATGGGGCTATGGTAAAGTGATATACATGGCACATCCTAACGGTTATACATCTGTCTACGGACATTTGCAAAAGTTCTCCCCAAAAATAGAAGAGTACATCAAAAAGATACAATACCAAAAAAAGTCTTACGAAGTGGAAGTCTTCCCTGAGTACGGGGAACTAGAAATAGAAAAGGGAGAAATTATAGCCTACAGTGGAAATACTGGCGGATCCTCTGGCCCACATCTACATTTTGAAATTCGAAGTAGTGTTTCCGAAAAACCTACTAATCCTTTACTCTATGGAATTAAGGTTCCTGATGCTACAAATCCTACCTTGGAGAAACTCTTCATGTACCCACTTTCCAAAAATGCGCAGGTAAACAAAAGTGCGGAACGGATTCAAGTTAATTTTACTAGGCAGAGCGATGGTACTTTTCTGGCTGATAAAGTAAACGCCGCTGGTAAAATTGGTGTTGGTTTTATTGGTTTTGACCGGCAAGATATGGCTGCCAACAGAAATGGGGTCTACGCAGTTTCGCTTTCCGTGAACGGAAAAACATATACTTCATACGATTTTGAATCGTTTTCTTTTGGAGAGACCAGATACATTAACACCTTGGTAGATTTTGACTACTTAGGACGCTATAGAAAACGTATTCAAAAGTGTTTTAAATCTCCCGGAAACTATCTTAGTATTTATGATGAACTATACAACAATGGCGAAATAGAAATAAGGGAAGGTTTAAGTTATACCCTTAAGTTACGCATCAAAGACCTCATGGGAAACGAAGTTTCCCTGACGATACCTGTAGAAGGCAAAAAAGAAGAACTTAGGGTAACAAAGACAATCATCAAAACCGATTCCTATATAATCGCCAAAAAACCTAACAATTTTGACCTTGGTGGTGCAAAGGTTTATTTCCCTACCAATACCTTTTATGAGGATTTTTATATCGATTTAAAGAAAGGAAAAGATACCGTTGCCATTCACCGTAATACAGTTCCAGCCCATCGCAATTTCACCATTACATTTGATGCTACCAAATACAACAAAGAAGAACAAAAACGATTATTTATAGCTAGATTGGATGATAAACTACGGCCTAGTTATATCAACACCTATAAACGTGCAGGCACTTTTACTGCAAGAACGAGAAATTTAGGAACATATACACTGGCCAAGGATACCGTGGCACCGCGGATACGAACCAAAAATTTTAAGGAAAAGCAATGGCTTAATAACTACAAATATTTAAGCATGTCAATTTCCGATGACTTAAGTGGAATAGACACCTATTCTGCGACCTTAAACGGCAAATGGGTTTTAATGGAGTACGAGCCAAAGAAAAGCACTCTGACCTATAATTTTGACGATAAGATTTTGGACCAAAAGCAATGTGTACTTAAAGTTAGCGTTACGGATAATGTAGGTAATGAAAACACCTTAACAACCACGTTTTTCAGAAAATAACAAGTTTGAAATTTTGTAAAGCTATTATCGTTCTTCTTATGCTGTGCCAGTTTAATAGCTTTGCGCAAACGGCAACTATTACAGGTATTGTACTAGATGAAAAAAACGTACCCTTACAGAATGTTAATATTTCCACAGGGGAATTTGGTACTGCAACTGACCCTAACGGATTCTATTTACTCACCATTACGGCAGACACGGAAACACGAATCACTTTTTCTCATTTAGGCCACAAAGACCTGATCCTAGAAGGGCTATTGCTTACTACAAACGAAACCTTTGAATTTAGTCCCGTTTTAAAAGTCAAGGTACTACAAGTTTCGGGAGTATCGGTATCACCAAGGGGAAGAAAAGAGGTTACGGGAATCACCTCCATTTCGCCAGAGCTACTGCGTAAAATTCCAGGTGCGAATGCTGGGGTTGAAAATATATTAAAACTATTGCCCGGTGTGAGTTCTAACAATGAGCTAAGCACTCAATATTCGGTTAGAGGGGGGAATTACGACGAAAACTTGGTTTACGTAAACGAAATAGAAGTATACCGTCCCTTTCTAATACGATCGGCACAACAGGAAGGCTTAAGTTTTGTGAACAGTAACTTAGTACAAGACGTGAAATTTTCGGCAGGAGGATTTCAGGCCAAATACGGGGACAAACTCTCTTCTGTCCTAGACATCGTTTATAAAACGCCATCTACGTTTTCCCTGCAAGGGGATTTTAGTTTTTTGGGTGCGAGTGCCACCTTAGAAACCCGATCTAAAAACAAAAAATTAAGTAGCATTACCGGTGTACGCTATAGAAATAACGCCTTACTTGTAAATAGCCAGCAAACGGAAAGTAATTTTAATCCAGCATTCACAGATGTACAAAGTTATCTTACCTATAGCTTTTCAAACAAATTTAACTTGAATTTTCTGGGTAATCTCTCTGTGAACAAGTATACAAACGAACCGTTAAACAGGCAAACGAATTTTGGTACGCTACAAGATCCAAAAGGATTGACAGTTTTCTACGAAGGCAAAGAAATAAATAGGTATGCAACCGCTCTTGGCGCTTTGAAGGGAAATTATGAAGTCAATGAAAACACCACTTTAAAACTCATTGCATCGTTGTACCATACCACCGAGGAAGAATATTCGGATGTAATTGCCGCGTACCAACTTGGCGCCGTGGATGCCAATCTTGGAAGTGAAACATTGGGGGAAGTAGTGAACCCAAGAGGAGTAGGTTCACAGTTTAACCGATCCAGAAACGATTTGGATGCATTGATATTCAACCTCAACCATAGAGGCATCCATAAAAGAAAAAACTTGGTAATAGAATGGGGGCTTAAGTATACTCATGAAGATATCCGTGATCAACTCAGAGAATCGGAATTTATAGATTCTGCGGGATTTTCGGTCCGTCCTCCCCGTTCAGAATTTATCAACAACCAGCCTGAGGAACCTTTTAACGCACCACTTGAAGCATTTGAAAGTCTAAACGCCACTAACTTCGTAAAGACCAACCGGTTTTCAGGATTTTTACAAATAGGAAAACAGACCAAATGGCATGAACACGATGTCTATTATAATATTGGTATTCGCTCCCAACACTGGACCGTTAGCGGAACCGATGTTGAAAAAGTATCACAAACCGTTGTAAGCCCCAGGGCACAGCTTGCTATAAAACCCGATTGGGAAAAAGATATGCTGTTTCGATTATCCGGAGGCGTGTATCATCAACCTCCTTTTTACAGGGAGTTAAGGGATAGTCTTGGAATCATACAACCCAATGTAAAAGCTCAAAAATCCATTCACATCGTTGCGGGAAACGAATATAGTTTTTTGCTTTGGGACCGGCCATTTACCTTAATCAGTGAGGCGTATTATAAAAAACTGAGTAACGTAAATCCATACACCATAGAAGACGTACGCATTAGGTACTCGGCTAACAACGACACAAAAGCCTATGTTTATGGAGCCGAAATGCGTTTAACCGGTGCCTTTGTACCAGGAACCGAGTCCTGGGTAAGCTTAGGCTACCTAAAAACAGAAGAAAACAGAAATAATCGAGGCTATATTTCAAGGCCAACAGACCAACGTCTTAAAATGGCAATTCTATTCCAAGATTATATTCCCAATATCCCAGATTTAAAAATGTACCTTAATCTAGTTTATAGTACCGGCGTACCAGGAGGATCTCCTAGTTATGCCGATCCCTATATTTTTCAGAATAGATTAAGAGATTATAAACGTGCAGATTTAGGAATTTCGTATATTTTTGTGGACAAGGATAAATTGTACGGAATAGATCATTGGTTACATTCGTTTAAGGAATTGAGTATTGGGTTTGAAATTTTCAATCTTTTTAATAATCAAAATTCTATTACGAATACTTGGGTTAGGGATGTAGATAGCAAAAACCAATTTGCTGTTCCTAATTATTTAACCTCCAGAGTATTCAATCTAAGATTACAAATGCGCCTTTAAAAGCAGAACATGAACAAAATATTCTTTTTCACACTACTTATCATTAGTGTTTCTACACAGGCACAAAAAAATATTTACGAGAGCCCTCGTTTTGATGTGCTTAGCGAAAGTCATGAAACATTGGCTATTTTACCCTTTTTGACAACTCTTGACCTAAAGAACAAGGTAAGCCAAAAGGATTTAAAGTCTTTAGAGGAAAACGAGGGTTATGCCGTACAGAATGCTTTTGAAACCTATTTTTCAAAACGAGGGAAAAAGAAAAATTTACCGGTAGAATTCCAAAACACAAAAAACACTAAGGCTATTTTAGCACAAAATGGAATTAACTACAACAATATTGATGTCTACACTATAAAACAGCTAAGTGAAATATTGGGAGTGGATGGCATCATAAGTGGCTCATTAGATCTTAACGTGCTCTTATCCAATGGTGTCCCAACAGATTTTAGTTTTACCGATTATTTTTCTGGGGGAGCCAACTACGGCCGTATTGGTGTCAAGATAAGTGATGGTAATACTGGAAAGCTATTATGGAAATACGAAAAAAAGATTGATAAAAAAACCGGAAAGAATACTACTGACCTTATTGACCGAATGATGAAACTTGCCATTCGGAAATTTCCTTACGACCGGGAGAGAAAAAAAGACAGGAAAAATAAGAAGTAATCTACGCTACCGTAAATTCCTTTAAAACGCCTATCGTATAATCAATTTCCTCCTTTGTATTATATTTTGAAAAAGAAAATCGCAATGAAGGTTTTTGCAAATCCTCTTCCGATAGAATTTCAGAAAGAACATGGGAACCCTTATCACTTCCCGATTGGCAAGCACTTCCTTTGGAGCATGCTATTCCCTTTATATCTAAATGAAACAACAACATTAAAGCCTTCTCTGGCTTTATAGGCAAACAAACGTTTACCAAGGTGTACGTACTCCTTTCAAAATCACCAGAAAGCCCATTAAATTTGGCCTCAGGGATTTCTACATTTATCTTATCAATAAAATACCTTTTTAAATCAGTCACGAATCTTTGTTCCACCTCTAGATGATCATACGCCAATACAAAGGCTTCTTCTAGTCCAACAATATTATGAAATGATTCCGTACCTGCTCTAAAACCTCGCTCTTGTGAACCTCCTGAAATCATACATCCCATACCAGAATTTTTTCTAATAAAGGCAAATCCAATTCCTTTAGGTCCATGAAATTTATGGGCAGCGGCAGCTAGAAAATCAACAGGCGTTTCCTTTACATCCCACTTATAATGTCCAATTGACTGTACAGTATCCGAATGTACCAAAGCTCCATGTTTCTTGGCTAATAATGAGATGGTATGGATATCTACTTTGTTACCCACTTCATTATTAATATGCATAATACTTACCAACTTTTTAGTCTCGTCCTGCGACAAAAGACTTTCTAAATGGGCCATTTCCGGATTTCCTTCGGCATCCAAATTAACAAAGCAAAGATTTATCAATCCCTTTTCATGCAATTCCTCAGCAGTGTGCAATACGGCATGATGCTCAATTCTGGTTGTAATAATTGTCTTTACACCAAGGTCACGAACCGCGCACCTCAAAATCATATTATCCGCTTCCGTACCCCCAGATGTAAAAATAATCTCGGACGGAAAAGCGTTCATCTGTTTAGCTATAATTTTTCTGGCACTCTCTATTGCTGTTTTTGCAGTTCTACCAAAACTATGTGTAGAGGATGGATTACCATATGAATTTGCCAAAGCGTCTTGCATTCTGCTTATAACTTCAGCTCTAACCTTTGTAGTGGCTGCATTATCCAGATAAACATTTTTCATTGTTGGTACAGGGTTTTCGATGATTTTAACAAAATAAAATGACTCTATGGTTTCGATTTAAACTTGTTTATATCGGTTGGCGTCAACTATTTTTAAATCAAAGTTTTTTATTGAATTTCAAAAATAATCCAAATAAAGTTAAATTACTTGTAAATGGTTTTAAACCTCTCGCCCCGTCTACATTATTTCATTTAAATTTGATATATGAAAAAAGTTTTTAGCCTGGTCTTTTTATCCATATTTCTTTCATGTGATGATGGTAATTTACTAATAGAAACCGTAGATTTTGACAGTATTGAAATTATAGGGAGCTGTGAAGAAGTGTCTGCCACAACTGCAAATGTGCTTTTTAAAATAAACGTTGACGAGGCACTTATCTTGGCACTCCCAGCAGGATTGCTTAAAAATGAAATTACCACCGAAGATATTGAAAGTGCGATTCCAAGTGCATCTCAACTAACCTATCGTATTTTTACCGGAGATGTTTCTACCAATTATTTCTGTGACGATTTACCTCCAGTTAGTCCTACGGTTTCAGAGGAAATAACAGCGGAGGACGGTAGCGTTCTTATCACCACTACCACGGAAGATTCGATCACTTTTGAGCACTCCATACGCTTAATCAATATATCTTTTGTAACTGAGGACGGAAGCAGAATAACCGATTTACAAGTTTCAGAATTCGGCACTGTTACAACGAGCCTTTAATTGTATATTAAACGTTTTGATAGATATACACTTCTGTTGCCCCTGAACCATATTTTTGATAGTCGGCATCATAGTGTTTAACATTATCATACTTATTAAAGAGATAGCGCAATTCTTCTTTTAACACGCCTTCGCCTACCCCATGTATAAATACAATTTTTTGAATACGTTTAGACATGGCAAAGTGAAGTTGTCTTTTAGCTGTTTCCAATTGCACGTTCAGCATCTCATAATTTCCTAATCCCTTTGGATTTTTTACGAGTTGATTAATATGGAGGTCCACTTCCATTTTTGGAAGATTCCGCTCTTTAGGTTTTAAGGCATTCGTTTTTCGTTTTTTCGGAAGCTCTTTCTCCTTTTTCACTTGAGCTATTTCGTAATTGCTTACGGTAATACTTCCCGTTATCACAACCAATTCCCGCGCTTCAAACTCCATTAAAAAGTCATCATCACAATGCACCATTATCAAAGACCCATCTACCTTAGTTACGACACCACTAATAACGTCATCTATTGTCTCCACTTTATCCCCAACATTAAAAACAGCCATAATTTTGTTTTGATTCACCAAAAATAGTGGTAATTTTCGTTTTTAATATGTAAACTTGGATGCACACACTCGCTTCCCTTTATTTTTTAGGTATAGAAAAATTTATGCTCCCCTGCTTTACAAAGCAGATTTGGGGCTTTGATTGCCCGGGGTGTGGCTTGCAACGCTCCTTTGTTTTTCTACTGAAAGGGGAATTTGGAGCTGCTTTTGCAATGTATCCAGCTATTTACCCAATGTTGTTATTGTTTGGGTTCCTTATTTTGGATAAGCTATTTTCGATTAAATATGCTACTAAAATCACCAATGTACTCCTAATAGGTACGGTGGCATTTATACTAACCAATTATATTTTAAAATTTATTTAACCAAACATTAAAATTATGGAACAACAAAAATTACCCAATGTTACAATTGCAATAGTACTCAGTATAGTGTCCTTTATTTGCTGTTGTTTTAGCGCAGGTTTAGGAGGTATCTTACTATCTGGGATAGCACTTTTTTTAGTAAACAAAGACACGAAACTATACAGTCAAAATCCAGAGGACTATTCCAACTTTAGCACTTTAAAAACAGCGAAGACCGTTGCCATTATTGGTTTGGTTCTCGGTGTTATTACGTTATTTTATACTATCTATTCGATAACATCTATGGGAGGTTTGGATGCTTATATGGAGCAAAACCAAGAAATGTTGGAACAATTAGGTTTACCTACAGAATAAATATATCATGAATCAACCATTACCAGGGTCAAGTAATACCCTAACCTTCGGAATCCTATCTATAGCCCTCACCATATTTTGTTGTGGCCCTTTTGGAGCTATATTCAGTTTTATTGGCCTGAGTAGCGCAAAAAAAGCAGAACGTCTGTACGAAATGGATAGCGCTAAATACAGCGGATATGACAATGTGAAAACGGGTAAAATTCTCTGTTATATAGGATTGGGATTAGCAGGAATAATGCTGATTTTGAGTATTATTTATTTTGGTGCTATTGGCGCCATATTATATTCAGCAGCTTCCGAAGGAGGTTTTCAATAATTAGTTGTAATAAAATCAAAAAAAAGTCCCGATTCAAAAATTTGAATCGGGACTTTTTATATACTAAGCGTAAGAACTACTGCTTAAACTCGGCTAATGTTTGCTTAATAATAACCACACAATCCAGCAATTGCTCTTTGGTCATAACTAAAGGTGGTGCAAAACGTATAATATTACCATGGGTAGGTTTAGCCAAAAGTCCATTTTCCTTTAAGGCCATACAAATATCCCAAGCGGTAGAGCTATCCTCTGTATCGTTAATAAGAATGGCATTTAAAAGTCCTTTACCCCTTACCCCGGAAATCAAATCACAACCAGGAATAAATGCTTTCAGTTCTGACCTGAAAAGTTCGCCCAATTCAAAGGCATTCTGTGCCAGCTCTTCTTCTTTTACTACCTCTAAGGCCGCCATACCTACTGCTGCTGCAATAGGGTTTCCACCAAATGTGCTCCCGTGGTTTCCAGGCTGTATAACACTCATTATAGCATCATTTGCCAATACTGCTGAAACCGGATAAGCCCCGCCGGACAATGCTTTCCCTAATATTAAAATATCAGGTTTTGTTTCAGGTATACCGCTACAATGTTTATCTGAACATGAACAGTTTCCACAAGTGGCCAATAATCGACCCGTTCTGGCTATCCCTGTCTGTACTTCATCGGCAATAAAAAGAACATTGTATTGCTCACAAAGGTCCTTTGCCTTCCTCAAATATCCTTCAGAAGGAACAAAAACGCCTGCTTCGCCTTGTATGGGCTCCACCAAGAATCCCGCTATGTTTTTGTTTTCCTGTAACGCGTCTTCCAACGCTTTAAGATTATCGTATTCAATTTTTATGAATCCGTCTGTAAACGGACCAAAATGTTTTCGAGCTACAGGGTCGTTAGAAAATGAGATGATAGTCGTGGTACGTCCATGAAAATTATTCTCGCAAACTATAATCTGAGCCTGATTCTCGGGAATTCCTTTCTTTTCATAGGCCCATTTACGACATATCTTTAAAGCCGTTTCTACGGCTTCAGCACCTGTATTCATTGGCAAGAGCTTATCAAAATGAAAAGTCTCGGTAGCATACTTTTCGTACTTCCCAAGCATATCGTTATAAAAAGCCCTTGAAGTCAAAGAAAGGGTCTTCGCTTGGTTCACCATCGCATCCACTATTTTAGGATGACAATGTCCCTGATTCACGGCAGAATAGGCCGATAAAAAATCATAATACTTTTTTCCTTCCACGTCCCAAACATATACACCTTCACCTCTACTTAGAACAACAGGTAATGGATGATAATTGTGGGCGCCATGTTTTTCTTCCAATGCGATTGCATCTTTAGAAGTGATGTTTTCTAAAACTGACATGATAAAAATTACTTTAAATAAAACTTTAGCAATTCCTTCTGTACCTTTTTCCTTTCGAAGCGTCGAAAATTCAGCGTGGGAGAGAAATCATCCTTGCAGAACTGCTAAAGTACTAAAAATTTAAGTCAGCGAAAGTAAATTGGACCTAGAGTCTCATTTTCCCGTTTTGTTAGATAAAATGGATACTTGAAGCTCTAACCTTTTTAACTCCCTAAGAATATCATTTTTATCCATCTGCATCCAAACGTATAATTTTAAAAAGGTCATAATAACTAAACACAAGAAGCCACTGCTGGCCCATGTAATAAGTCCTTCTACCGCATCTGTCTTTAGAAATTGCGTGACACAAAAAATGAACATTATAAAAATAATAATATTTACCACCGTCATTACAGATGCCAACCAACCCATCTTACCTTTATAAACACTACTTACTTTTTCCAATATAGACTGTTCTCCCAGTGCCTCATAGAATTTAACTTCTTCATTACTTAAGGCTTCTTTGATAAGCTCATCTATTTGTTCTTCTTCTTTTCTCATGTTATTTGTGTTTTAAAATTGTTTTTAATTTTTCTCTACCATAAAACAAGCGGGATTTAACAGTACCCATGGAAATTTCAAGTATTTGGCTCATTTCTTTCAAGGAATATCCTTCCAAATAAAACAGTCTAAGGACCAATTGTTGATTTGTTGGTAATGTTAACACAGCCTTTTGTAATAAGATAGCTCGCTCCTCTATTGGAACATTGATTGCATCAGTAACTGCCAAAATCTTATACTTCTGTAATTCTTGCTGAACTATTTTTTGCTTATTGAGCTGGTCCAGCGCTTTTCTAGTTACTATTTTAAAAGCCCAACTTCCAAACATCCCTGGTTCTTTAAGCTTGTAAAGATTGGAAAGGATACTTTTCCAACTATCCTGGACAATGTCCTTAGAACTATCTATATCATGTGTAAACCAATAGGCATGCTTACATAGCTTTATATGGTATTTTTTGACCAATACATCTAATGCTTTGGATTTACCGGAGCGATATTCCAAAACCAAAAAAGCATCCAATGTCCTACTGCGATCGTTCATAGTTCTATTTAATAGACCGTAGAAATTCAAAAAGGTTCATTTTCCTTAAATAATTGTTATTCTGTTTAAAGTTATCCCAATTAAAACAAAGCAATTCCTATTTTTGCCGCATGCGAAAAAAGAACAAGCGACAGGTTTTTGAAAATGTGGAAGTAGTTGATGCCGGGGCTAAGGGCAAAACTATTGGAAAGGCTCCCGATGGTAGGGTAATTTTTCTGACCAATACCGTTCCTGGTGATGTGGTTGACGTTCAAACCACTAAAAAAAGAAAGGCTTACTTTGAGGGTATTGCCACCCATTTTCATACCCTATCAAACAAACGTACGGAGCCAAAATGCGACCATTTTGGAGTCTGTGGTGGGTGCAAGTGGCAAGATATGGGCTACGAACATCAACTGTTCTATAAACAGAAGGAGGTAGAGAACAATCTTAGACGAATTGGACATTTGGAGTTACCCGAAACAACACCAATCAAAGGTTCTAAGAAGCAGTATTTTTATAGGAATAAAATGGAATTTTCATTTTCCGATAGTCGTTGGTTAACCCTGGAGGAAATCCAATCTGATACTCAAATAACAGATAAAAATGCTTTAGGCTTTCATATTCCTGGTATGTGGGATAAAATCTTGGATGTGAAAAAATGTCACTTACAGGAAGATCCGTCCAATACCATCCGTTTAGAGACCAAAGACTTCGCAACAAAAAACAATATTACCTTCTTTAATCCCAGAAATCAATATGGGATGTTACGTACACTTATGATACGCACCTCCTCTATCGGAGAAATCATGGTACTGGTGCAATGGTATGAAAATGATGAGGATAAAAGACTTCTTTTGATGGAACACCTAAAAATCACCTTTCCAGAAATTACATCATTACTCTACGTTATCAATCCAAAACAGAACGATACCATTTACGACCAAGAAATTATCTGTTATGGCGGTCGTGACCATATTTTTGAAGAAATGGAAGGGCTTAAATTTAAAATTAACGCTAAATCTTTCTATCAGACTAATTCAGATCAAGCGTACGAACTCTATAAAATAACTAGGGATTTTGCAGGTTTAACCGGTAATGAATTAGTTTACGATTTGTATACAGGAACCGGAACCATAGCACAGTTTATAGCAAAAGATGCGAAGAAAGTAATTGGGATAGAATCGGTTCCAGAAGCTATTCTAGATGCAAAATTCAATGCTGAAAACAACAAAATTACAAACGTTGAGTTTTTTGTTGGTGATATGAAGAATGTGTTTAACGAACAGTTTATTTCAGAAAATGGTGTCCCCGATATTATAATTACTGATCCACCGAGAGACGGAATGCATAAAGATGTTGTACAACAAATATTGAATATTGCCCCTAAAAAAGTAGTCTATGTAAGCTGTAATAGTGCCACCCAAGCTAGGGATTTGGAACTAATGAAAACGCTTTACGATGTAACCAAGTTGCAACCCGTTGATATGTTCCCACAGACACATCATGTTGAAAATGTCGTACTTTTAGAGAAGAAATAATAGCATGAAAAGGTTTAGATTAGATATTATACTATTTTTTTTTATTCTTGTATCCGTTTCTTGTGAGAAGGATGACATCTGCGTAGAGGGCAATACACCGCTAATGGTAATCGAGTTTTTTGATATAGATAATAGGGAGACTCCAAAAAATGTAACCGCTTTAAGAGTAGTAGGTGAAGGACAGACCGTTACGGTTAATACGGTTGCAGATAGAACCAATTTAAACACGATTACCATTCCGCTAAAAACAGTGGAGGATAGCACTAGCTTCTTATTAATATCAAATTCGGCTAGTAATGATGATGATATTGAAATTGGAAATATTGATACTGTTACCTTTAATTACGCCAGATTGGAAGACTTTAAATCGCGCGCCTGTGGCTTCATCGTAACTTATGAAAATCTAGATGGGGTATTACAGACAGATACAGACAACTGGATACAAGAAATTGAAATCATCCGATCAGAAATCATTAACTCAGATTCTACCCATGTTAAGATATTTCATTAGTTACCTTTTACTACTTAGTGTGGTTTCGGTGTGTGCCCAAGACAAACCTATAGATACCCAACCCAAGGATACGGTAATATATAAACAATCATACGGGATAAGAGTAGGTGTAGACCTCAGTAGGATCATTATTTCTTCTCTAGACGAGAACTATACTGGATTAGAATTTGTTGCGGATTACCGTCTTACGCAGGACCTTTACATAGCTGTAGAATTGGGTAACGAGGATAAAACACAACAAGAAGATCTTTACAATTTTAATACTTCAGGAAGTTACCTTAAAGTTGGAATAGATAAAAACACCTATGCCAATTGGTATGGGGAGCAAAATCTTATTTTTTATGGTGGGCGTATAGGATTCAGTACGTTTAGCAACACCTTAAACAACTACCAAATATTTGACAATAACCGGTATTGGAACCCAGATAGCTTTGGCACGGCATCTGAAACGCCGGAAGAATTTAGCGGACGAACGGCATCTTGGATTGAGGCCGTTTTAGGTACAAAAATAGAATTGTTTCCAAACATATATCTAGGCGCAAGTGTACGCCTAGGCTTTCTTTTTACCGGTGTAAATGAAGATCGTTTTCCTATTTTATATGTTCCAGGTTTCAACAAAGTTACGTGGGACAGTAAATTTGGGGTAGGTTACAACTACTCCATTTCCTATTTTTTACCCTTGTACAAAAAGAAAAAAAAGGTCAAGAAAATAACAACAGAAGAAGAGGTAGAGTAAAGAACTAAACTTCTTTAGGTGATTTCATAAAAATCCATTTCATCATCAATTTCTCCTTCCCGTCATCACGGACTACTGCAAACTTAGGGGCTAACAATGTAGCAAATACAGCGGCGCCAATAGCCAAGTACAAACGAGGTATTTCCATAAAATAACCTATTCCAAACCTTGCTATTAAGAATAGTACCGCAAATCCTAAAAAATTAAAAATTAAAGCCTTGTGTTGTACTTTCATAATTCCGACTCCTTGTTATATTTCGCTTTTTTACTTCCTTCGTACATTACATATTGTACCAGTCGAGATTCTAAATGACTGTTAAATACTTTTATTTTCCTTGAGGGTCTGAGGCCTACAAACTTCAAAGCCTGCAAATTAGAAGTAATGAACCAAGCATTGGTTCCTGGATAGGACTGTTTCAACGTATCACCAATTTCAGAATAAAATTCTTCAACATCAAAGTCGGAATCCAAGTCGGACCGGTCCAGTCGTTCTCCATATGGTGGATTAAAACACATATGCAACACCCCTTCATTTTGTTTTTCAGTCTTAAAAAAATTCTCCCTTTTGAGCGTAATATATTCGTCCAAGTTGGCGTTTTCTATATTCTCCTGTGCTTTCCTTATGGCCGAAGGTGCTTTGTCAAAACCCGTTATCGAATGATGAAATTCTCTAGTCTTCTTAAGACTAGAATCTACTATCTTCTCATATAGTTCCCCATCAAAATCTGGCCACTTTTCAAAAGCAAACCCTTTCCTATTTATATTTGCTGGTATATTACAAGCAATCATGGCTGCCTCTGTAAGCATGGTCCCACTACCACACATGGGGTCTAGAAAATCACATTGACCATCCCAGCCACTTAGCAGTAATAAGCCCGCGGCAAGTACCTCGTTGATTGGTGCGATATTAGTAGATATTCGATACCCTCTGTGGTGTAAAGAACTTCCCGAACTATCCAAAGAAACATTACAGGTATTGTTATGTATATGGATATTAATTCTTAAATCCGGATGCTTCACATCAACATTGGGGCGTTCCCCGTCGGTTTCCCTGAACTTATCTACAATGGCATCTTTTGTCTTTTGAGACACATACAACGAATGGGTAAATTCCTCCGAATTAACGGTAGAGTCTATAGCAAATGTATCTTCGATAGATAGATATTCCGTCCAATCCATCTGATAGATTTTTCGGTATAAGTCCTTTTCGTCCCTAACCTGAAAAGAGTTTATAGGCTTAATGATCTTAATTGCCGTTCTTAAACACAAATTTGCCTTGTACATAAAACCGGTATCGCCTTCAAACGCAACGTTCCTTGTGCCTTCTACTACGTTACTTGCACCTAGGTTTCTTAGTTCCTTTGCTAGCATTTCCTCAAAGCCAAAAAGCGTTTTGGCAACCATTTTAAAATTATTCCCCATATCCTCTTTTTAACATACCGCAAAAATACGCTAATTTTACCCCAGAAGTAGGCTGATGTCCACTTCGGTTAAAAAAGCCTAACCAACTAAATACATGAACTATATTCTCCCTATTCTTGGGGTTCTCTTAAGTTTTGTTTTTGTTTATATAACCAAACCTAAGAAAAAGGAGCATTTTAAACTACTTCTTGCCTTTAGTGGTGCATTTTTACTAGCACTTACCATTTTTGAACTCCTTCCTGAAGTTTATGAAAGCTCCAATGGTAAAACTATTGGTGTATATATTATGTTAGGTATTTTACTCCAGATTTTTTTGGAGTTCTTTTCAAAAGGTGCGGAACATGGTCACGTGCACTTATCCCATGAAAGCACTGCATTTCCATGGTTATTATTCGCTAGCCTATCCTTACACTCCTTGTTGGAAGGCCTTCCCATACATACGAACCACACTATTGTTTATGGTATTCTTATCCATAAAATACCCATTGCAATTATTCTAAGTATATTTCTCTTAGGTACAAAACTTAAGCCGATATATGCCGTACTTTTTATCTTGTTGTTTTCAATAATGACACCTCTTGGTACATTCTTGGCTGCTAACCTGCAACTAATTTCTGATTATACCATGCCATTAAACGCACTGGTTATTGGAGTTTTTCTTCATATTTCGACCGTAATTCTCTTTGAAAGCTCGGAAGGCCATAAGTTTAACCTTCGGAAATTAGTGGTTATTATTCTGGGAATCACATTTGCTTATTTTTTATAGATGTTCAGCAAAGAAGAGTCACGAAGGTTACGGGAAGAGTTTTGGATTTCCTTTGGAAAATCATATCCAAGAAAATGGATTCTCTACAACACGAAAATTAAAGGACTTATATTTCGCTTTCATTTTGATTTAAAAAAGGCAATAGTTTCAATGGATGTAGAACATTCAGATTTAGAAGCGCGTATGGCACTTTGGGAGAAAACAACCGCCCTAAAATCAATTATAACAGAAGAATTCTTAGCAGAAGTCATTTTCGAAGATTGTTTTTTTTTAGAGAACAACAAGGAAATTTCAAGGATGTATGTTTCCAAAGAACTGGTTTCTATTCACAATAAAAACACATGGCAAGAGACCATGGTTTTCTTCGCTGAAACCATGGATAAATTTGAAACATTCTTTAATGAATACAAAGATTTTCTAGAGCACTAATATACCATGCCTTTAATGTCACAAATATTCTGAATGTGAAAAAATATATTTATTTTTTTGGGTTGCGCTCTTTCGAATAAGGCGGGTTTGATAACGTTGATAATTTTTTAAAACATAGTTCCAAATTGTCTAATAACATCCTGTTAAGTTATAAAACCATACTTTCTCTAATACCTCTTTCTAATCCGGTCAACTGTGCCAATCCAAATGCCCTACCAATTATGGAATAGCCCGAATAAAAGTCATCTTGCCGTTTTTTGTCATCTAACAAAACATGCCCGTGATCAGGTCTCATAGGAATAGCGATAACTTCTAAACCATTTTGCTTTCTCTTCAACTGCTCTTTTATCAGCGCTTTCATGACTTTTTCCATAGGAACAGAACCATTTAGATGGTCCGCTTCATAAAAACTGCCATCCGCTTGTCGGGAAACATTCCTTAAGTGGATAAAATGTATGCTATCCCCAAAATCCTCGATTATTTTCAACAAATTATTGTTTGCTGATGCCCCCAAAGACCCTGAACAAAAAGTAAGTCCATTACTTGGTGACGGACAGCATTCCAATAAAAATTTGATTTCTTCATAATTGGAGACTATTCGCGGTACTCCAAAAACCGAAAATGGTGGGTCATCAGGATGGATGGCCATCCGTACCCCAATTTTTTCTGCTTCAGGAATAATAGCCTTTAAAAAGTACGCCAAATTGTTTTGTAACTTTTTTTTACTGATGTTCATTACGGCAGCGTGATTTTTCTTAAAATCATCTAACGCAATTAGCGATTTAGAACCTGGCATACCTGCTAAGATCGCTTCTTCTAGTTTTATTTTTTCGAAAGTATTCAAACCATCGAAATAGTCCTTTGCTTCTAGGTATTGCTCATCGGAATAGGTTTGTTTAGCATTTTCACGTTTTAAAACAAATAAGTCAAAAGCCGCCGCCGAAATTGAGCTGTAACGCAGTGCAGTAGCTCCGTTAGCTAAGGTATATTCCAAATCAGTACGGGTCCAATCGATCAGCTGCATAAAATTGTAGCAGACTGTAACCATACCATTTTTAGCTAGATTTTTTAAGGTCTGAACATAGTTCGCAATATGAGCATCCCTTTCGGGAAGGCCATATTTGATAGAAGTATGAATATTGACACTTTCCACAACCGACCATTCCAACCCATGTGATTGGATTTCTTTTTTTAGGGATGCTATGGTCTCCAAAGGCCAAACTTCGCCTACAGGAACTTCTTGGCACGCAGCAACAATTCCTTCCGCCCCAATTTGTTTGATTTGATCTAGGCCTACCCCAAAAGAAGGCCCAAACCATCGAAATGTTTTCTTTAGATACTCCATGGTCTATACTCCTGAAAATGAACTAAATCCGCCGTCTACATCAAAAATACTTCCTGTTACAAAACTAGAAGCGTTGCTTAACAAATAATGTAAGGTTCCGTTGAGTTCTGAAGTATCGCCAAAACGGCCCATTGGGGTGTTATTGATGATACTGTTCGCCCTATCTGTGAAAGATCCATCTTCATTGGTCAACAATTTTCGATTTTGATTTCCGATAAAAAAGCCTGGAGCAATCGCATTGACTCGGATCTTATCTCCATGTTTTGAAGCTAGTTCATTTGCCATCCACTTGGTAAAAATATCGATTCCCGCCTTCGCCATTGAATAGCCTAAAACTCTTGAAATACTTTGTTTCGCTGCCATGGAAGAAATATTGACAATAGTCCCGTGCCCTTGCTTTACCATTAACTTACTAAGAACAATAGTGGGGAGTACCGTCCCAAACAGATTAATATCTACTACTTCACGCGTGTCACTAAGCGGAATATCATGTATGGTTTGATCGGGGGTCAAGGTTGCGCCTGGAAGGTTACCACCGGCCAAGTTTATCAACCCATCAAGACGGTCAAACTCTTTTTCAATCCTATCTTTTAACAGATGTAGTGCTTCCTCGTTTAGGACATCGACCACAAAAAAATAGGCGCTATTTGCTACTATAGCATTCAATTCTTTTTGTTTGTCCTGTAATTTATCAAGAGATCTGCCCATCAAAATCACCTTAGCACCGTTCTGAACTAGATACTTAGAAATGGAACTGCCTAACGCACCCGTTCCGCCAGAAATGGCATAATAATTATCTTTTAGCGATAGTAATTCACTCATTTAGTTTTGTTTTGCCATCTTATATGCGGCTATTGTAGTGTAATATTTGGTAATCATATTTGGAATTTCCCAATCTGGCAGTTTTCCTGCTTCCAAATAGTTTAAATAATTTTCCGTGACTTGGGCAAAATGTGCTTCATGCCCAATCTTAAATTCCTCAGGTATGCTAATTTTCCATGTACTATCGGTAATTTTCTCCACTGAAGTTCCTGGGAATTTTTTAGCTATTTCGTTTGCTACTGTACTATTCAAAACATTTTCAAAATCTACACCTCCTTTTGATTCGATATACAGAACAGGTTTAAAATTCTCTTCGCCCCCTTGTTTTATAATCAAGTTACTTTTTGTGCCGCGCATAACACTGTAATGCGTATCGCCTGTTCCTTCCGGTGCTTGATAATTCCAAATTACGGAAACCTTGGCATGTTTCCCTTTTATCATATAGTTCATTTCGCCATTCGAAAAGGTATGCAACTTTCCATCAACCACATCTTTATGTAAATAGTCGGGATATGTCTCTTGTTTCGTAACCTTCTTAAACTCTTGCAAAGTCAATACTGTAGGCCAGCGTTTGGCTGTAAGCATTTCTATATCGGTGGAGTCGATTACTTTACCTGGGAAAGCCTCCCATTGCACCATATCTACCAGATGGGTAGTAACATCTACAATACCATCACCTTCTTCGTTCACGTCAAAAAACCAAGCTGGCCTAACCAAGGGAGACCCTGAGACATATTTAAAAAAATGATGCACACTTTCCTTGCTAATGGCAGGTTGTTCTAAAGTACCAACTACAAGCTCACCAAAAACCGAAGGTAATGTGGAAAATAATTTCTGCATCATGGTGGTAGATTCGAAACGTTCGGTCATAATATCATAAATAAAAACACCATTTTTATCTGCTATTTCAAAGGCTTGTTTTAACTTTTCAAATCCTTCGCCATTAATGACCAATGGCTTATCCGCGTATACATTTAGACCTGCCTTGACCGCTTCTAAAACATAATCTATTTTCTTAGAATTCTTTCCCGCCAAAACCACGACATTACCCGGTTTCTCGATAATCATTTTGTTTAGGAAGTCATTGCCAAGTTTTTTTTCAATATTCCATTGTGTAGGCCCTTCTTCCCGTGTATTGTAGGATTCAATCTTACTTAAAAAATCTCGTACTTCCGGCCCTTCCGGTGCGTAAATATAAATAGTAGAATCTACCTTAGGATACATTGTTTTCTGCACCAACCCCGCATGAAAATGACCAGGATCCAAGGTCATTAATTTCACTTTTTTAGGTATTTCTTTTAGTTCAGATTTCTCCACGTCCATTTTTTCTCCACAAGACAAGTATAGGAGAAATAATAATATTACTATGTTATATTTCATTAACAGTATATTGATATGATACTTCGCATTATTTTCCTTTTAATCTTAATTATGGCTTCCCCTTAACCGGTTAGTCTGTAACATAGTCTGTTCCATAAGGCTTGCGCTGCTCCCGATGTAACATGGCGTTGGCCTCATTATCGTTGATGAACATTTCTTTGTCGTTGTTCCATTCCAATTTTCTATCCAACTGCATGGCGATGTCGCTGATTAAACATGTCACACAAGCCTTATGCCCCTTCTCTATAGGAGAAATAGGTTGTTTCCTGGTTTTAACACACTCTAACCAGTTTCCGTGCTGATCATCAATTTTCTCTAAATGAATTTCATTCGGACCAATGACAGACTCCAATAATTTTGGGTCGGAAGCATTTAATGCTTTAGCGCTATTTTCTAAATCGACAGGATCTGATGCAGATGCTTGATAAGATCCACGCGATACAAAGATCCAGCCATCCTCACCAATGTATTGAATACCATTTGTGTATCCACCACTTGTATATACGGTCATGCCATTATCATATTCGTGCTTTACCATAAAATCTCCATGAACATTCCATAAGCCAGATTTTGGAAACTCGGCCAGTGCTTCAACCGACGTAGGACCTGTGAGTTCTGTGTTCATTCCCCATGCGGCGGAATCATAATGGTGCTGACCCCAACCAGTAATCATACCTGCTCCATAATTCCGTTGTCTTAACCATCCGGGTCTGCTATAATCTGCTTGAGGGTGCACTCCAATTTCAGTATAGGCTACTTCTGGTGTAGAACCTAACCACATATCAAAATTCAAATTACTTGGAATCGGCATTGCAGGCGCTTCGGGACCCGCAGGATCCCCTGGAAGTCCTATTTTTACCGTATGTACTTTGCCGATGCGACCGTTTCTGACTAGTTCTGCGGCAACTCGGAACTGTGGCATGGCACGTTGTTGTGTACCCACTTGTAAAATCACCTTTTTTTGTTGTACGGCAGCTCTGAGCTGTTGCCCCTCCCGTACCGTAAGTGACGTTGGTTTCTGCAGGTAAATATCCTTGCCGGCAAGTGCGGCTTCTATTGCCGGTTGCGAATGCCAATGATCCGGCGTACTTATCATAACGGCATCGATATCGGTATTTAAAAGCATTTCGCGGTAATCATCGTAAATTTTGGTGTCCATGTATTTGGCCTTTCCCGTTTTCTCCTGATAAGCCTTGTCTAAAAAAACTTTAGCCTTATTGGCACGAATGGAATCAACATCACAGACCGACATAATTCTTGCCTCATCAAAATTTAAAGTGTCTTTAATATCATGACTCATGGCTATTCGTCCGCAGCCAATTTGACCGATGTTTATTTTATTGCTAGGTGCATTTTTGCCTAATACATGAGCGGGTACGATACTTGGAAAACCAACTATGGCCGCGGTGCTCAAGGCTGTTCTGTTTATGAATTTTCTTCTTTTCATATCTAAAAATTATTAATTTGAAATGATTCTGGTTTTTGGCGGATCTGCATAGACCTGCCAGTAGGTCTCGGCTTCTTCGGCGGTCAGTTCGCCATCAAAGACCACCATGCGATATTTTAATGAATATTCCTTATTGGGAGCAATTTTCCATTCTTCATGACGGATAGGACAAAATTCGAAAAACATATCTCCGCGTCCATTATTTGAATCTATTGGCCATATTCGCATAGGCTCTGGGTGCATTCTATTTTTAGGATGACTCATAAACAAAATACCATTGGTCCCCTTACCATCAGATGAGGCCCCACTTACAATACACCATCGTGCATTGCTTCCATCTGCGGTCTGCCGGTTCTTTCCTTCAGAAGTTAGCACAAAAGAATTTTTTGCCTTCCATCGTTCGGTAAAACGGAGGCCAAGTCCCCCACCGTAACGATAGGCTTCAAAGAGGATCCCATTTTTTAAAGGGGAATTGAAGCTAGTTTCATAATCGAACATGTAGCGGTCGTCACGGCCTAGGTTCCACAAAGTAACCTCCAAATCTTCGTTTAATGCAACTCGTGGTGCTTCAGCTGTTCTTAAATCAATATGTTCTTGGGCAGCGGTAAAAGAGGAGAACACATTACCGGATGTCGTCGTTTTAAATTCCTTAAAAAGTACCGTACCCATGCCCTCTCCTAAATTCCAAAAATCTACTAGCGTTGTATCTATTCGGGTATGCGTCCATGGCGCCCACAATCCATAATGATGGTAATGATCGGGTGGTTGAATACGTGTTAACGTATCTCCTTTAGGGCTTACTATAGGATGAATATAGCCCGATTTCCTGTACAAAGAGTCTACATCTTTAGGTGGATAAACCATTTGATACCGGTAGCTGACCAAAGGGTTATTTTCCGATACCAATTGAAGGCTACCATTTTTTTTAGTAGCACTAATCCCTGGAGGCATCCTTTTTTCATCGCTCCCTACCTTCTCAATATGGTAGGTAATACCATTTATAGGGTTATGTAAAAACCATATTTCAGCGCCGTTCACTTGAAACGGAACGACACTTCCATTCTGGAATAGTTTAAAAGCGGTTAAATCTTTATCCCCCAAAAAGTCGATATTTAAAGAAATAGGTACAGATAATAAAGAAGCAGTACCCTCTAGAACCTCAAAACTATATTTTTCTTTTTCAGTACATGAAAGGATTAGTAAGAAAAGCCAAGAAAAAAGAACAAATCTCATAAATATAGGTTTGTGCAAGGTAACTAGGCAATAAGGACTACTCCACCTAACAAATTATTTTGTTTATCCCCCGGTTCTGGTAAGTTGTTTCAAGTGTATATATTTTGATACCGGTTTTTATCAGTAAACGTCTCCTACAAACATAATTCATTAGCATTAATTACGCAACCGATTGCATTAAATTATAAAACCTATTTGTACATTTGTTTAAGAATATCTCAATATTTTAAACACATGTCTGAATAATATGCAGATTATCAGTGAACCAAATAACTATAACTAAGCATAATTGCATAAAAAAGCGAGACAATTATCGGATTATTGAGATTTATAATTTAAACAAAATATGGTTAAAAAGGTGACGATTTATGATCTGGCGGAGGACTTGCAAGTATCTCCAGCTACCGTAAGCAGAAGCCTTAACAATCATCCGTCCATAAGCCCTAAAACAAAAGAGCGCATAAAACTTCACGCTAAAAAATCTGGGTATCGTACCAATAAATTCGCTTCGAATTTAAGCAAGCAAAAATCTAATACAATCGGCGTTATCGTTCCGCGCCTTAACTCCTATTTTATGTCTACGGTATTGGCAGGAATAGAAAAAGTAGCGAATGATGATGGCTATAATCTAATTATAAGTCAATCTTTAGAATCCGAAACTAAAGAAAAATTGAACGCTAAAACCTTATATGATAGCGGTGTAGATGCACTACTCATTTCATTATCCTATGAAACCACTGATTATGAACACTTGACTACCTTTACCGATAGAAAAATACCCCTACTGCTCTTTGACCGCGTGTTTAATTTACCTTCCTGCCCCACTATTTTAATTGATAATACGGCAGCTGGTCTGGACGCTACGGAACATCTTATAACCCAAGGCTGCAGCAACATAATACACGTGAGTGGAAATCTAAAGCGAAATACCTACCAAGAACGCTTTAAAGGGTTTAAACAGGCTCTTAAAAAACACGGGCTTCCCTTTTCTAGACTGCAGATACTTGAAACGGACCTTGACCCCGAAAAAGTTAATTTGGCCCTAAATCGCATAGCAAATTCCAAGCACCCCATTGATGGCATTTTTGTTGCCAATGATACGTATGCCGTTCACCTTATAAAAGCCTTATTAAAACAGGGCTACCGAATACCAGAAGATATTAAGGTGGTAGGTTTTAATAATGATCCCGTTTCGGAGGTGATTAGCCCAAATTTAACCACTATAGAATATCCTGGCTATAAAATGGGTGTTCTGGCAGGACAACGTATTATTGGCTACCTTAAAGGCACTATAAATTTACAATCCGCGAATTCTATCACCTTAAACCATAAACTAATTGTGCGGGAATCTACCGCTAACTAAATCGATATGAAAAAAATTACTTTTTCCTTTATTGCCATAGCAGTATTTAGTTTGAATAGTCTCCACAGTCAAGAAGAACTAAAAATTGACAAAGAATGGCTGGCCAAAATAGAACAGTTGGCCCCATCTGAAACCACCATCAAGAATGTACGTAAAAAGAAAATTTTAATTTTCTCAAAAGCTACCGGATTTGACCATTGGACTATTCCCCACAATGCTGAAATGTTTAAAATATTGGGTAAGAAAACCAACGCATTTGAAGTACATGTAAAATATGATCTAGAACAGTTTGAAAAAAAGAACCTTAAACAATATGATGCCGTTGTTTTTAACAATTGTAACCCTAGTGGTCCTGATAGAGACCTTTTTGCCGATTTACTGCGACAGAACACATCGCTTTCAAATGCCGAAATCACTAAAATAGCCCCTGAATATGAGGCGAATATGATAAATTACGTAAAACATGGTGGGGGACTCATGATTTTACATGGAGCGATTACCGTACAGAATAATTCCAAATCTTTTAGTGAACTAACAGGTGGTAGTTTTGACTATCACCCAAAACAACAAGTAATGCATCTGCAAGAAGTAGATAAGAAACACCCCTTGGTTAAGGCTTTTAACGGAAAGGGATTGACCCATTTTGACGAACCCTACTTTTTTAAAAATGCGTATTTCGATTATAATTTCAGGCCTTTGCTATATATGGAGGTAGCTAAGTTGGAAGGATTGAAAGAAGATACGAATGAAAAAGTGGTGTATGTTTCTTGGATCAAAAAATTTGGTAAGGGAAGAGTATTCTATAGTTCGCCATCTCACAATGCCCAAAGTATGGAAGAACCAGGGCTTTTACAGTATTTCCTAGATGGATTACAATATGTTGTCGGAGACTTGGAGTGTGATGACTCCCCTATTGGAAAGCCATAATAGATTAAAGACCCGTATCCACTACTATTAAAAAAATACCTGCTATTATAACTTAATTTTACTTGAATTTGTAGAGTGTTCTTGTACCTCTTAAGAGGTATGTTACCCCATAAGAGCATTAAAAATAGACGATAACCATATAC
Organism: uncultured Maribacter sp.; assembly: GCA_964507115.1. Classification (GTDB taxonomy): domain Bacteria; phylum Bacteroidota; class Bacteroidia; order Flavobacteriales; family Flavobacteriaceae; genus Maribacter. The sequence continues at coordinate 8,509 of CAZDOW010000034.1, read as the reverse complement.
ACTAAGTCAAGTAAATTAATAAAGTTCTAAAAGCTCAGCTTCGGTATATTCTCCGCCACTTTTAGACTTCTTACTTCTTAATTCCATTATTTTTTCAACTGATATCCCTTTTGGCTTATCCGAAAATGCGTTGGTCACATAAGAAATAATATCTACTATATCCTTATCAGTCAAGGTCTCGTTACCTATTAAGCCCGGCATAGCCTGATTAAATTCATATCGTTCTCCATTCACATGAATAGGGCCATTTAGTCCATGTAATAGAATTAAAGCCAAACGTTCCACGGGTTCTGAAACGTACTCAGACTTAACTAACGGCGGCGCCAAACCTTCCATTCCTTCTCCGTTAATACCGTGGCAAGCAGCGCAGATTTGACGAAAAATTTTTGCTCCTTTGGTACGATTATCCTCGGCCAAGGACACTCTTGTATAAATACGATTCTTTTTATTTACTAGCCTATTGTTCACGGCCTTCGTTAAATCTTCTTTCAAGAAATCATCTACCCCAACAATATTCTTTGTACTCAAATAATCGGAAAAAGCTTCTTCTTGACCAGACAGACCACTTATTAGAGCTTCTCTAAGTATCAGGTTGCTACTATTTTTTTCTAAAAACTGGGCCATCAAAGGAAAAAAATCTTGTTGGGAAAGTTGGGTCCAACAACCTAATGTGCTTGATAAATAGAGGTTAATGGCGCTATCATTTCTATCTTGAAGCTTAGTAAAAAGCTGCAGTGCTTTTTGCTTATTATCTTGACTAATAAACCGTTCTAACAAAACCAAGGCATGGACAACAAGTTGTGGATTAGTGCCTAATGCAGCCTTTTCCAAGAACTCAAAACTGAGTTGATCAGTTGCCTCCAAAACATAAAGTGCATGCAATTGAGCCAATGGTTGTTCCTGATCCATAACCAAGTCTTTAAGCAACGGAATATGCTCAGGGATAGGGGTTTGTATAAGTTTTTGTTGTGCCCTATCTCTAATCCAGCCGTTCCTATGATTTAAAGAGGTTAATAGCTGATCTTTTTGTAAATTAATTTTAAAGGAGTTTGTTTTACTAGCTTCCGCCGTAATTTTTAAAATTCTCCCGTAGTTTGCCAAGGTATCAATTTGTGATTCTATGGCCTTATCTTTATAATAGGGGCTAGAATATGCTTGATGTTGTATAATTCCTCTGTGCATATCCACCACATACATACTACCATCTGGACCGTTGACCAAGCTAACTGGTCTGAAGCCTTTATCCAAAGAAGCTAAAAATTCTTTTCCTTCCCATGCTTGTTTGGCGGAAATACTATCGCCATGAAAAGCTAAAACATTTCGTTTAATCAAATTTGCCTCGGGAACACAAACAAATACATTCTGATTATAATCCAAAGGGAAATCTCCTCCCCTATATACTAAAGGACTGCAGGAAGCCGTAACATTTACCAACAGACTGTCTGCATCAAGGACACCTTTTATATAGCCTCTATTTACAAGGGTAGCCTGCAAAGGATATACACGCTGATCATCGGTCAATATTTTACGCACCCCGTATTTTGGAGTTAGGTATTCGTTTCTTGTTAGTCGGTTAGGTAATACATAATCTCCTACGAGTTGCGTAGCGTTATTATTATAATATAGTCTGCCGAAATCATCATTTGAAATACCCCATTGTCCCCTAAACGTTGTAGCTTCTTTTATCCAAATACCATTTCTTCTCCGGTATCTAAAATTAGATTTGGCACTGTAAATCCAATTATCAATATTCATTAACAAACCATTTGGCTGATGCTCAGGATTTCCTTCTGCCGCATAGATAGAATCAACTACTACTCGGTTTTTGGGTGTATCATTCTCTATTTCTGTAAAATAGAGATAGGGCGGCTCTGCATACAATAAACCACCGTATACATGAGCCAAAGCTCGAGGTAGCACCAAGCTATCTAAAAAAATAGTGGTATGATCCATAATACCATCGGCGTCCAGATCTTCCAAAATTTTAATACGTCCAATGGGTTCATCTTCGCCTTTCCCCTCCATATTAGCCATATAGCTAGGCATTTCTACAACCCATATCCTCCCCTTTTCATCAAATGAAATAGCCACTGGAGCCACTAATAAAGGTTCAGCCGCAACCAAGTCTAATTCAAAACCAGACTCAATTTTGTAGTTATCTAAAGCAACTATAGTTTCTTCATAGGATGAAGAACAAGCGAATAACATGAGGCTTACAGACAACAGTACGTAAACTCTTATCGTTAAAACTGAAGACTTATACTTGGGAAATTTCAACATAGGGAACCATAATATTAAACAACATCTTTAAAAATAAACAACCAATGACAAAAAGCACCAGCCAAAACAAACAAATGCCAAATGAAATGATTGTAGGGTATTTTCCTTACGGCATAAAAAACAATTCCAAGCGTATAAAACAAACCACCGAGAAATAAAAGTTGAATTCCGTTTTCAGTGGTAACTGATTTAAGGTTATTGATATCGAATAGAATCAACCACCCCATAAGTGCATAGAGCAGTAGAGAAATAAACTCAAATCTACCCGTAAAAAACAGTTTTAAAATAGTTCCGATGGCGGCTATTCCCCAAACAATCCAAAATAATGCCCAACCACTGGTTTTTTCCAGTAAAATTAAAGCAACTGGGCTATAGGTCCCTGCAATCAAGAAATAGATGCTAATATGGTCTAGAATGCGTAATTTTTCCTTTAGTGGACTTCTAGAAACCAAATGATATATTGTGGAGGCAGTAAACAAAGAAATTAACGAGAACCCATAAAGTAAAATACCAAAAATGGAAAAATTTGAGGTATTGGTATGCTGTTGCAATAAAAGCGCTAAACCCAATACGGATAATACTGCGCCTATAGCATGAGAAACGGAGTTGTACTTTTCCTCCTTAGGTAATTTTGCAAACTCTATCATTACCCTATTGCGATAAAAAGTTGATTACTTGTATTGTTTACCATGTTTAATAACCACATCTACGTTCTGTAATAAGCTAATATATCTTAACACATCTCCCTTGACCGCTATAATATCTGCATATTTACCAGGGGTTACCGTACCTACTTCATCTGCTACACCCATCCACAATGACGGCCAATACGTCGCTGCCCTAATTGCATACATAGGATCAATTCCAAACTCATTGACCCAAATATCCAACTCGTTCCAGGTAGATTGACTGTGAAATTTCATGGGAATACCGCTATCGGTACCTATCATTAAAACAACTCCCGCATCCAATAATTGTTGCACCTTTGTTTGCAATGTTGGTTTTCTAACCGGCGTCAATTGAAAATAGGGTAATTGATCAGGATGCTTAAAACTATTTTTAATATCGGTAATTACCGTATCGGGCAAACCTCTGTGCCATGAATCATTATCTAGTACTTCCGGATTATCTCTAGTATACTCGTAATTGTATAACCCTTCAACCGTAGGACACCAGAATAGTGGCCCGGAACTCATATCAGCGGTGCGTTCCCTAATCATTTCCATAATATCATCTGGATATCTGGGTGCAGAGGATAATCCAGTATGCTCAAAACAGTCAGCTCCTACTTTTAGGCCCCTTCTTATTTCTTCGGGACGATGCCCATGTGCAACCACCTTTAAATTATGCTTATGTGATTCGTCTACTACTGCTTTAAGCTCTTCCATAGACATTTTGTCCTGATCAATTAACTTTACGACATCTACTCCCGCTTTAGCCAATTTTTGTATTTTTCTTCTCCCATCCTCAGGGCCATTTACACCCCATCTAAAATCTTCTGTACCTGGATATGCCTCATGTTGAATAAAGGGGCCCGAAACGTATAAGGTAGCACCGGGAATCTCTCCATTATTTATAGCATCCCTAACTGCAATACTCTCTTCTAAAGGACCACCTAAATCACGAGCACTGGTTACACCAGCCATTAATAGTTGTTCTGCTGACGCAGGCATTATAACATCCTTTAAAAGGGGGGGGTAGGTCTTATCCCAGTACGCATAATCTGCATGTCCGTTTATCATGGTATGCACGTGCATATCCCATAAACCAGGGAGAACAGTCATTCCTTCCGTAGAAATTATTTGTGCATTTTGTGGTACGGCTAACGTTTCTACTGTACCAACTGCGATAATCATTTCTCCCTCTATTATAACGACACTGTTCTTAATAGGGTCTGAACCATAACCGTCAATTAGGGTACCTCCTACCAGTGCCTTTATATTTGTAGTTTCTTGTGAATGGCCAAGAAATGGTATAAGAAAAACTAGGATAAAAGAGATTGGCTTTAGCATGGTAGTCATTTTCCATAAATATACACAATAGGGTTTTACTCTTTAAGTTTTGGGTACAAAAAACCCCTCTTACATTTCTGTAAGTGGGGCTTCGAAATACATTGGCTTTTTATTTAACAATTAATTTTGCTCTCATAGAAGCGGCATGCCCAGGAAATGTGCAGACAATCCAATACTCACCTGGTTTCGATGGTGTTCGAAAATAAATTTTTTCTTCTGTCCCAGGTTCTACAATTCCCGTATGGTTTAAGACCAAGTCCGTATCGGGAACATAATTCAAATCTGCTCCGTTGAGGCCTAACTTTAAGGCCATATCACCAACTTTATCAACGGACTCGATTCCCATTTGGGTAATCACCAAATTATGAAGCATGTCATCATTGTTGTTAAAAGTCAATTCAATTTTTTGATTGCGCTCCACCTCCACCTCTGTAACATCATATTTCAATCCTGGTTTTGTACCTATTCCTATTTTCCTATCGACTCCGTTGACCCATGTTAGGGGCATTTCGTTGGTTCGTTTTGATTGAACCACTCCTTTCGCTGCTTGCATTTTTTGGGTAGGTTTGGATTTCAACACGCCTCCAGGCACTTCATTTAAGGTGTAGTATCCAGTATCATGCAAAAGTTTTTCGCCAGACTGTGCCTTCAAAGTAGCTACTTTTATTTGATGGATAAAACCCAAGCGCATACCATCAATTTTTAGTTTTGCCGAAAGACCATCAGTGGCTAATTCAACAGTTTTTACGATTGCTTTTTGTTGGTCCACAATAGGACTACCGTAGGTGTTATGGTATTTATAGTTAAAGCTGGTTACTTGATAGGTAGACGGGTTTTCGGCCATGGTTCTATTTACTGGTTTGGTAAACTCCAATATAAATCCATCTTCCTGTGCCTTCATGGTTTTAATTTCAAAAGGAGTTTTCCCACTCCAAACCAACCGTTGAAGTCCATAATTTTCTTTTCCTGTAGAAGCCCATCCCCGGCTGGTCATACCAACGAACATGCTGGTATCACTTCCCCAAATCATCCGAAGAATCCCGGATGAAAACCCCTCTACAAAATTAAACGCAGCACCTTGATAAACACCATTTACTTTTTCCATATAAACGCGCATAACCTTACTATGCCCTTGATCGCCAACAAACAATTGGCCTTCAAAAGGACCAAATTTTCCACCTGTAGTATCAAATAAAATATCAGAAGTCGAAATTCCTAGAATAGTATGTGGAAACCATATGGCAGGTGCTTTTAGTTCTGGCACTTTCTTTGAGTACTCATACAAGCTCATACCCGATTGTTCCTCGATATCCTGCATTTTCAGTTTTAGAGGAGAGTTGGGTTCTCCCGTCCAAACCAAACCCTCAGGGTTACCTGCAAAGTCACCCTTTTCTAAATGGGTCATTCTTCCCGAACCTACCCAGTCTCCTTGATTTTCAGTATAGAATACCTCTTCATCGGCATTTAATTCAAATCCGGATGGGGACCGAAGCCCTGTCGCTATTGGCGTCATCTCACCTTCAGGAGTAATTTCTAATAGCCATCCTCTCCATTTAGATAAACTGGCACCATGACCGATCCAAGACAAATTCAAAGTCACCAACATATTCCCATTTTTTTTGAATTTAGGCCCGTATGAATAGTCATGATAATTTCCTGATAAAGGCCAAGAATAAATAGTTTTATAAACGTCCGCCTTGTCATCTCCATTTTTATCTTCAAGTCGGGTCAATTCTCCCCTTTGGGATAAGTAGAAACTATTATCCTTAAAATTAAGCCCTAGTGGCTCGTGAAGTCCGCTTGCAAATTTTTTATAACTTGGAGTTTGACTATAAGGTTTATCAATTAACCAAACCTCTCCCCTTCTGGTAGATACCCCAAGTTTGTCCTTGTCTGTTAGGGCCAAACCGCCAACTTCTAATAACACGTCATCTGGAATGGGTACATTAACAATTTTATAAAACTCAGCTTCCATTTTCGCCATAGCGGATTGTGACTGACACTTGCAAAATTGAAATGCAAAAAGAAATACTATTACCAATACTGTATTATAAATGCTTTTCATTTCTTATTTATATTTACCAAATAATACTATAATTAAGTTGCTGTTCACCAGAAGGTATTTTTACCACCAATTCATCAATACCATTAGATTTTCGAATAATAGGCTTTAAGTTGTTTTTTTTAAAATCAACAAAATAGCTTTCGTCGTTAACCACAAAAGTACCATCGGGCAATTCTTCAATTGCGGAACCGTCCGCTACTTTAAACCATAACTCATTTAAACCACTTATTTTAATTTCCCGTTTTAAACCACGGTTTTCCATTAAGGGAACAAACCTATTGGAAACTTTACTTCCTTCTATTTGATAAGAAAAAAATGGATATCCCCCGCTACCAAACTCGTATCCTAATTGTTTATAGTTTCTATTCAAACTAATAGTAGGCCAGATAGAGGTATCCTCATTCAAAACTGCCATTTCTGGGTCTCCGTGTAGTGAAACAACGAAACCTGCGGGTACAGCTAATTGTTTTTCTCCTCTACCCTGCCACATCTTCGTAGCATCCATAAAATCTCCACTCCAAACTTGAAGTAGTGAACCTGATTCTAAATCATAAGAATAATGTACCCCTTTCGGATTGCCAACGGCAATACAATGGGTTCTTTTTTCTCCTTCATGCATCCAAAAACCACGTTGCGCAATGGGTTCGTTATCTATACTAATTACGTATTCTGGATTCAATCCTTTAGTCGGAAGATCCAAAGAACTAGAAGAATGTAACGGATGTTTTTGAATACCCGGTCCTTCCACATATAAACCAAAACCTACTGTCCACGGAATGTGTTTATTATAAATTAATTGAAACGGAACTTCTCCTTTTACCAAGGAAACCTTTGATATTCGTAAAGAATCTAGGCTATAATTTCCGTTCATGGAAATAACAGTATCCTTGTCTATCAAGAAGGTACCACCTCCCCTATTAATCTTATAATCGAACATATAATCTCCTGATTCTGGAATTTTAAGTTTTCCCACAAAACTTAATAGCCTCTGTGGACGTTCGCCAGAAGCCATGCTTGCGGAAATACTATCCGTCACAATTTCTCGAATTGGCACCAAGCTATCCAAATCAGGAAACAATGCTAAACTATTTTCATATTCCTTGAGTCTCATAGCTACCAGCTCTACTTTTCTGTCTTCAAAAAGTTTATATTTTATATTCTTAAACGCAACGGGACCGTGATCCCCTTGAAACAATAGAGGTGCTTTAGATTCTTCTTTCGTTTCCAAACTACCCCTAGTTGGTCCCGACAGTTCCACATTTCGATGAATGACCACCCCGTTTAATCTTATTTCCTCAAACCACGCGTTGTTAATCTTATGACCAGAGTCATCAAACCTTGGAGCATGGAAAATAACCTTTAAATGTTGCCACAGACCGGGAGCTTTGGAACTATTCACATTAGGAGCTACTCCCTCATAACCTTCTTCTCCCTTTTCCTTGGTTTCGTCCCAGCGTTGATAAATCCCACCCATATCACTATATTGAGGAGAATCTACATTCCAACTATCAAAAAGTTGGACCTCATACCTGCTTTGAAAATAAATACCTGAATTTGATTTAACCGGCATCATTACATCACATTCAAATTCTATATCACCATGTGAAAGAGCGGTCGCTAGGTTTACTGCATTGTCCTTCACGGGCGCATTTGTTAAAATTCCGGTACCCTGGGTTGAACTAAGCGTTTTTTCCTGTGATTTATTTACATAAACCTTCCCTACTATGTGCCAGTTGCCTGCTTCTCTTTTAAAATCAGTCATATCGTCTAAAGGCACTGTTTGGAACGGTAACACAACCAATGGCTTATGTTCAACAGTCTTTACTATCTGCTGAGTCGTTTCAGAACAAGAGGTTACTAGCCCCAGGAGGAGCACAAGACAATAGATTACGCAATACTTCATTGTTCGATTTTAAAATGGAATATAAATATAGTATTATTAATCAAACTCATTGTTTTTCTAATGGTTTGTTACTCCATAGTCCAATTAAATGCACCACATCAACATATAAAAACAGTAACTACTTCCTGGGATTCTACGGATATGAATAGAACCCCTTTAGTTCAAGGTATCCGGATAGATCTTTTAAAAAAATTGCACAAAAAAACCCCCTTACATTTCTGTAAGGGGGTTCTCGAAAAAGGCGGCTAC
>CAZDOW010000033.1:23028-34564 GCA_964507115.1 uncultured Maribacter sp. | reverse complement strand
TATTTTATTTTTTGTTTTTTTTTATGGTGGCCATTACTCCCAAACAGGTTTTATTATCTTTTCTAAGAAGAAGAAGATTAGCACTAAACCACTTAGTGGTTTTACCCCTAAAAACACCTCTAAAATCCAATTATTGAATGCTTTAAACGCTAAGTACACGTACTTACCGATGAAGGTCATAGATAAGGTTTTTAATAGTATGCAGCATTACACCACTTTTAGGAATAAGAATGATCGCGGCACAGGTCTTGGACTTATGTCCTGTAAAGCCTTTCTGGGAAAAATAACAGTCCTATCAACGTACTGCCTAAACCTGAACAGGGAGCATTTTTTTAATCCATTTTGTTTCGAATGCTTACAACCTTTAATTAGCATACACATCAAATTGGCAATCAATCATATAATCAAAATCAGTAATATTTTTATATTATAATAACAAATAATCGATGAAATACACTTAATCATAGCTAAAACACACACTTAAGTGTATTTCACAACATAATTTAGCTAGCAACTGAAACTTATAGTAGTTTTAGTCTTCGTATAACTGAATAAGATAATGTTTTTCAATACCAAGTCTTCCTTAACGCCACGAGTCCTAATTAAAATTAGGACACTTTGCTTTCTAATGCTTTTGCTGCATATTAATTTTGTCTTTGGCAAGACTAATACTGCGGTAGATATTAAAGTTGAAATTGATGTACTCAAATCTCAAGAAGGACTACTACAAACAGACTCGCTTTATATTAATACATTGATAGACCTCGCTGCTAAACAACGCTACTATAGCTTGGATAGTTTACAAACCTTAGCATCGAAAGCTTTATCCTTAAGCAAAAAATCCAACTATAAAAAAGGGGAATCAAAATCATATTCCCTACTTGGTGATTTTTATTCCGATCAGGGAAAACATGATGAAGCTATACATAGCTTTAACAATGCTTTCAAATTGGCCAATGACCTTGAAAATACGTCTTTACTATTGTCGATAATTAATGATTTAGCCGGGGAATACGGTTACAAGGGTGATTATGCTATGGCTTTGAAAGAATACCTTGTAGGAATCGAACTTGCTGAAGTAGGTAACAATAAGCTAATGCTATCAATTCTCAATGAAAATATAGCTGAATTATATCTCTCTCAAAAGGATTTTGAACAAGCCATGTTATTCTATAAAAGAGTCAAAAGAATAAACGACGAAATTGGAGATTCTGAAGTTATGGCAGAAACTATGAGCAACATGGCCTCTGCTTATGCAGATATGGGAGAGTTAGACCTAGCCATGTTCAATATAAATAGCAGTATTCGTGTTTTTGAAGAAGAGAAAATAATGGATTGGTTGGCATACGCCTATGAAATAAAAGGTAAGGTGTACTTAAAGCAGAAAAAGTATGATTGGGCCATGTATTGGTACAAACAAAGTGAATTAATACACAAAGACCTTGAGGATGAGCGAGCTGAAATTGCATTATTAAATGGTATGGCTGAGGCAAATTTAGGTACTAATAATGATAGTATTTCGGAAATTTATGCACACAAAGCCTTTGAATTATCTACAAAATTGGACTATATGTCCGGAAGCAAAGACTGTGCAAAAATTCTATATACTATAAATAAGAATAAAGGAGATTATGAACAATCTTTATTTTTTCATGAGCTATTTCAACGATTGTCAGATACTTTGTCTAGAAACGAAAATCAAAAAAGTTTAACATTATTAAAAACAAAAATTGAATACGACCAACAAAAAGAAGAACTAATTCTTGAAAACGCTAAGGCGTTAGCAAAACAAAAAATATATGTTTATACTTCCCTTCTAATTTTAATGATATTCCTTTTCATCACTCTTTTGATACGGAGAAATGGAAAAATACAAAAGAAACTAAATAAGGAGTTAATGTCCAAAACATCTGATTTAGAAAAAAGTGAGCTACATTTAAAAAAGGTAAATCAAACTAAGGATAAGCTTTTTTCTATTATAGGGCATGACTTAAGAGGACCCATTGGTGCTTTCCAAGGGTTAATTAAACTTTTTAAAGACGGAGAAGTAACTAAAGAGGAATTTCTTGGTTTTGTACCTAAACTAAAAACAGATATTGACAACATTGCATTTACATTAAATAATTTGCTCTCTTGGGGACAAACCCAAATGAACGGTTCTGTTACGACACCCGGAATTACATCTATAGAAAATATTGTAGAAGAAAATATAGGTTTACTTTCAGAAATAGCCGCAACAAAATCTATTAGACTAGTCAACAGAATAGCACCAAAAACCATAACCTACTCAGATAGTAACCAAATTGATATTGTAATCAGAAACCTTTTGAGTAATGCACTTAAGTTTACACCTGAAAACGGTATTGTTACCATAGGAGCCGTTGAAAAATCAAAACACTGGGAAGTATGTATAAGAGACAACGGAATTGGTATGGACGAAGAAACCCAAGGTAAAATTTTCAACAATGATTGCACACATACCACATATGGTACTAATGATGAAAAGGGTACTGGGTTAGGTCTATGTCTTTGTAAGGAAATGGTAGAAAATAACCATGGTGTTATTTGGGTAGATAGTGCTATAAATAGAGGGTCTAGCTTTTACTTTACTATTCCAAAGGCCAAAAAGGAATATAAAAAAAGTGCTTAAAGCAAGCTATCTAGAGAATCAACAGCAATCATTCTTTCCACTGTAAATCCTTCTGCATAATCTTTACCAACTAACCTCCCTAAGTCTTTAGCCCTATAGTTAACACTTTCAATAAAAGTTTTACTACTGATAGGTGTTTCTGGTTCCTTACTACTAGGGTCATGAAATTGTGAGCTATAAGCCAAAATAGCAGCTACTTTTTTATTCATAAAGTCGCTAATATCTACCACGAAGTCAGGAGTAATGTTCTTCCATTGTATATAGTGGTACACTAATTTAGGCCTCCAAGGTTCTTGCTCATTTCCTCCAATTTGCGTGTTTATTTTCACAAGACCACTTAGAAAACATGCATCGCTAACCAATTTACTTCCCTTTCCGTGGTCAATATGGCGATCATCAATTGCATTGCACAAAACAAGTTCTGGCTTGTATTTACGTATCATTTTAATAATTTCCAATTGATGCGCCTCATCATTACTAAAAAAACCATCCCTGAAGCTTAAATTTTCTCTAACGGATACCTTAAGTATTTTTGCAGCTTCCATAGCTTCCGTATCCCTTATTTTCGCAGAACCACGTGTGCCTAGTTCGCCACGAGTTAAATCAACAATACCTACCTTTTTACCATTAGCAACTTCTTTGGCAATAGTTCCACCAGCCCCAAGTTCTGCATCATCGGGATGTGCCCCAAACACCAATATATCTAGTTTCATCATAATCTTTTGTTGCTGTAATTATTGGTTAGGTTAACTTTATAGTTACTATTTATCTGTTGTAATTGCAGAAGTATTTTTTACAGTGGTAATTGCCTGCTCTATATCTGCAATAAGGTCTTCCACTTCCTCAATACCAACGGAAAAACGAATTAGGCCGTCCTTTATTCCTTGTTCGGCCCTAACGGCCTCACTCATTAATGCATGTGAGGTTTGTGTTGGCGATAATACCGTACTTTCAACACCTGCTAAACTCATAGAAGATTTTATCAATTTAAGTGCCTTTTGAAATAAGGAGGCATCCAAATGTGCTTTAAGCTCAAAGGATAGCATACCTCCATACCCCTTCATTTGACGCTTAGCCAATGCATGGTCTTTATGAGAAGGTAGACCAGGATAGTATACCGCATCTATATCTTCATGGGTGTATAGGTGCTGTGCCATGGCCATTGCATTTTCGTTTTGGGCCCTTACACGAATTCCCATAGTCTTTATGCTACGCTCTAGTAGCCAAACCGTATAATCGCTTAGACTCCCACCAAAATTTTTGGCGAGTTGAAAAATACGATCCATGTTTGCCGCAGTTGAGGCTACTGCCCCTGCACAAATATCGGAGTGTCCACCCATATATTTGGTCGCGCTGTGGATGACAATGTCTATTCCAAAATCTAATGGATTTTGGTTCACAGGACTAGCAAAGGTATTGTCTATCATGGAAATTATACCATGCTTTTTTGCTAGTGTAGCAATACCCTCCAAATCTGTAATTGTTAGCAATGGATTGGAAGGAGTCTCTATATAAATAACCTTCGTATTTTCTTTAATTTTTTCTTCAAAATTAGAGGATTCCCAACCTTGGGTAAAAGAAAATTCGATACCGTATTTCGAAAATTCTTCGGTTACCAAGTTATACGTACCGCCATATAACGTCTGTTGCAGAACAACGTGATCTCCTGCCCGTAAAAAGGCCATTAGAGTCGTACTAACCGCCGCCATTCCACTACCGAAGATTAGGGCCGACTCTGCATGCTCCAAGGCTGCAACTTTTTTACAAAGCCCTTCCTGGTTTGGTGTATTAAAATATCTGGGATACCTTTTAACATCTACATCATCAAAAGCATAGGAGGTACTCATGTACAATGGAGAAACGGCACCTTTGTGCTGTTTGTCCTCCAATTCTCCAACGTGGGTGCAGACAGTGTTTAAACCTTTTTTATCGAAACTCATGGATTCTCTACTTTTAGTACTTAAAGATACAACAGAGCAAACTTTATTTAGAATAATTCACTTTATATCGCCAGTAACTTAAGGCACCTAGAAAAAGAACACCTGCAATCGTATAGTATATAAATGTTGGCGTAATTACCTGCGCCCCACTGGCATAACTATGAAGTCCTACTAAATAGAAATTAACACCAAAATACGTCATCATTATGCTTCCGAAGGCAACTACGCTCATGAAATTAAAAAGCCACTTGTTGCGTAACCCAGGCACTAATCTTGTGTGTATTACAAAAGCATATATCATAATGGATACCAAGGCCCAAGTTTCTTTTGGGTCCCAACCCCAGTATCGACCCCAACTCTCGTTTGCCCATTGTCCTCCAAGGAAATTTCCAATGGTTAACATGATTAAGCCAACGGTTAAGGTGAGTTCATTAATAATAGTAAGTTCCTTTATATTAATCGCCATACGTTCCTTATTCTTTGCATTGGTGAGCACCATTAAAACAAGACATACCACACCAAGAATCATTCCTACGGTTAAGGGACCATAACTACCTACGATAACGGCTACATGAATCATTAACCAATAACTATCCAATACAGGGACCAAATTAGATATAGATGGATCCACCCAACTTTGGTGTGCAATCCAGAGTAGCATTGCAGTTACAAATGCAGAGGCAGCAATGGTCATATCACTTTTTCTTCCAAAAGCTAGTCCCATTCCCATAGTAGCCCAAGAAACGTACAATATGCTTTCGTAAGCATCACTCCAAGGCGCGTGTCCAGAAATATACCATCTCAATATTAAGCCAGCGGTATGCCATAAGAAAAATAGAATAATTACCCCTTTAAAAAAGTAAATACCTGCTTTCCAAATTTCTCTTTCTTTAAATATCTGAAATATTAGTATGAAGAACATAACTACACCAACAAGGGCATAATACCTATAAAGTCTATTGAAAATATCCAATTTGTTGTAGATAACCTCCGTTTCAATTTTAGAATCAGAAGGCAAAACCTCACTCCCATGATTTCGTTGGTTCTGTTTGAACGCAGCCAATAATTTATCAGCTTCGGTATAATTTCCAGTTTTCTGGGCCTTATCTAAGGTCATTAAATAATAGGGCATTGCATTTTTGACAAAATTAGAATAAAGAGAATCAGAGATTTGGTACTGCCCTCCCCTAAATTCTACAGCAGATATCCATTTATTATTCTCATCGTCCAACAGAGGAAAAATCTTTAAAATTTGCTGTCCCAAGGCCTGGTTTAGTAAACTTAATCTAATATTAGCATCCTTAAAATCCTGCTCAAATTTATTAGGGTTGTTTGTTGCCGTGGCTTCACGAAGGAAGGGTTCTAACTTATAATTACCCTCATCATCAAAAAAATCGGTTGCCTTTACGTATTTCTTCCCCATAGGGATACCAACGATTTTCCGGATACTATCATTCTGTGCTTTCTTATCCAATGCAATAAATTCGGTGTTATACCACACCGCAGGATTCATCATCATGGAAAGTAAAACTTGATCAGAATCAAAACCTAAGTAACTATCCTTTAAACTTAATTTACGCAATAATTCGGAAGAAAACGTATGTATAGGCTTCATACGTCCACCCTCATCCTGGATGACTAGTTTTCCAAATTCATCAGCATGTTCTCTATCTACAATAGAAGCCTTTATCAAAGAATCTACCTGCGATTGCGTAGGAGCAGCTGAATGCCCATGACCATCATCAACAGTATGTTCTTGAGCAGACATAGGAAATGAAAGACCAACAAAAAGGAGTATGGTAGCGCTTATTGTTTTTTTCTTTTTCTTAACCTTTTCTAAAGATGAGGCCAAATCTTTAAAACGTGTTTTACCAAAGAACATAATTCCCAACAGTCCTGCGTATAAGAGAAAATAACCAATGTAGGTAATCCAAGTACCCCAAAAATCATGATTTACAGATAAGGTGGTACCTTTTTCATCGGCGTCGAATCCGGATTGAAAAAAACGATATCCCTGATGATCCAAAACATGATTCATATATACATCGTAATCAAAAGAACGCTCGTCTTTTACAGTAATTCTACTCATAAATGAAGCATAGGCACTCTCTGTTCCTGGGTATTTCTCAGCAATAAAATCGTTCAGTTGAATACTAAACGGTAGTTCGTATACTTTTGACCCATAGCGTAGTGAAAAGTCAAGACCACCTACGGTAACTTTTTTCGAAAATTTGGTGCTTCCCTTACCTCCCAATACTTTTATCTTTTTAACTTCTCCGTTAGCAACAACATTAATGATAAGAGCGTCCATATCTACTTCTGTTCTTTCTTCTTCGGGAATTTTGACAATACCGTTTTTACCAGTTACCAAAGAATCTGGAATAACAAACTGCATATTAGCCGTGTTGTATAAAGACCGAAGCTGCAAGGGTTGTAAACTATCCTTTACTAACTGACCTTGAAACTGATCAGCCATGCGCATAAACGTACCGTCAAAAGGTGATTCTATTTGATAGCCTAAACTTGACGTTGTAATGTTGATAGCACCTTGCGTAGGTATGTTTAGTGCAAACAATACCCCGTGGATGCTGTTTACTTTTCTGTTCTCCAAATAATGTTCGTGGCGTTGTCCATCTCCCGCTTCTACTATTTTTAGGTAGCTTTCCCCATTTTCGTCAAGAATTAAACCTTCCTTAGCTCCAGCAATAAAACCTTCATAAGAAATTTCAAAATCCTCACCGTTAAAATCTGCCTTCCAAGGTAAATTAGATTGTATGTCTTCTGCCGTTACAATTAAATTATCTTCCAAAATTTTCCTTCGTGGTTCACCTTCAATTTTACCATCTACATGTGCGGTAAAATAGGTTTTATCGGAATAAAAAACATTTTCAGTCTTTCCCTCCCTTATGGGCATCATCCCTTCAAAACTAATGTAGCGCGTTACGAATGCACCAACAATAATCAATATCCATGATAGATGAAGTAATAGAACGGGCCATTTTTCTTTTCGTAGTAGACGGTATCTAAATATATTTCCTGAAAAATTAATTACAAAAAATACCATAATCACTTCAAACCACGTAGCATTATAAATCCAAATACGCGCTGTCTCTGTACTATACCAACTTTCTATAAATGTACCAAAGGCCATAGCCGTTGCGAATACAATAAAAAGAACAGCCATTAAACGGGTAGAGAAGAATATTTTCTTGAACAAATCTGTCATAGGAAAAGACATTGGTTTTCAGTCCGCAAAAATACGCCCTTTTTCGCATTTGAGAGTTGCATAATCTTATAGAATCGTTAAACAAGAGTGTTAATTTTAATATAAAATCAATGCAGTATTTCTTTGTATTTTTGTTCCATGATTACCATTACCATTCTAGGAACAGGCAATGTTGCCCAAAATTTATTTGAGGCATTTATGTCTGTGGACCATGTGAATGTGGTTCAGGTAGTTGGAAAACATACGGACAAGCTTACTTATTTTAAAGGTAGAACCGCTTTGACTACTTATGAGGATTACCTACGTCCTACCGATGTGTATCTTTTGGCGGTTAGCGATGATGCAATAGCAGAAGTATCAAAAAAATTAAGTGTTACAGGTTTGGTAGTGCATACTTCTGGAGCAGTAGCTCTGGATGTTTTGGAAACGCATAAAAGAAATGGTGTGTTTTATCCTCTACAAACATTTACAGCCGGTAAAATATTGGATTTTTCAATGATTCCTATATGTTTGGAAGCTAACAATGAAAAAGACCTTCAGCTTTTACATCGTTTGGGTACAGCTCTTAGCAATACGGTTAATACTATTGTTTCAGACAAAAGGAAAGCGCTGCATCTGTCAGCAGTTTTTGTGAACAATTTCACTAATTATATGTATACTATAGGCCAAGAATTAGCCGAACAGAACGAATTGGACTTTTCCTTACTACAGCCCCTAATTCTAGAAACGGCGAAAAAGATTAAAAATTTAAATCCTATGGATGCACAAACCGGGCCAGCAAGAAGAGGTGACCAAAATACATTACATGCGCATCTAACCCTTTTAAAATCAAAAAAACATCGAGAAGTGTATACACTTTTAAGCAATAACATAAAGGCATCCTATGGGTTTAAAAAAGATTAAACTGAGCATCGGACGAATTCAAATAAAAATTAGATGAATAAGAGTTACAAAGAATTTCTAAAGAACATAACAACGTTCATTTTTGATGTAGATGGGGTTTTTACAGATGGTAGTGTTCTGGTGAATACAGACGGTGAAATGTTAAGAACAATGAATGTAAAGGACGGATATGCCTTAAAAACCGCCCTAAATAAAGGATATAATGTTTGTATAATTACAGGAGGGACCAATGAAGGCGTTAAAAAACGTTTACAGGGTTTGGGAGTTATGCACATTTATATGGGGTCTCACCTTAAAATTGAAGCGTTAAATGCTTATGTGAAAAACCTTCAAATTGATACAAAAAACATACTATATATGGGAGACGATATTCCCGATATTCCTCCCATGAAAGTTGTTGGATTGGCTACTTGTCCGCAAGATGCTGTACCCGAAGTAAAAGCTGTCAGCGCCTATATTTCTCATCGCTTGGGCGGTACCGGATGTGTTAGGGATGTTATAGAGCAGGTGTTAAAAGTACGCGGAGACTGGATGGACCATTTTAGCGCTGCAAACGATTGAAAATGTTAAAGCACAAACTTAGTACATATAGCATTATATTGGCGTCGGGCTCGCCGAGAAGAAAAATGTTTTTCGAGGAAATGGAGCTAAATTTTAAAATAGAACTTAAACCCGTAGCGGAAATTTATCCTCAGGAGTTAAAGGGCGCCGAGATTTCCGATTATTTATCAGAATTGAAAGCAGTTCCTTTTAAGAAGTCACTAAAAGCAAAAGAAATTTTGATCACGTCCGATACGGTAGTATGGCATAAAAATCGTTCTTTGGCAAAAGCGGCAACACCCCAAGAAGCCCATCAAATGTTACGAGATCTTTCTGGTGATTGGCATGAGGTCATTACTTCCGTGTGTTTTACCACAATGGAAAACCAACAAACAAAACATAAGGTTACACATGTGAAATTTAAGGAGTTAAGCGATTCGGAAATAGAACACTATGTGATGCAATACCAACCCTTTGATAAAGCCGGAGCCTATGGCATACAGGAATGGATTGGATTAATAGGTATCGAGGAAATTAAAGGATCCTACACCAATGTAGTAGGGCTACCCACCCAATTGGTTTACGAAACCTTGATAGCTATGGCGCATCAGTAGTTTTTGCATAATTTTAAAATAAAAAATAAACATTATGATTAAGAAGCATCTTATAATTAAACTGTCTGCGCTAATGCTAATAGCTAGTGTTACGCTATGTATTTCCTGCAAGGAAAGATTGACAGAAAACAAAGAGGAACTAGTGGCCGTAAATGAGACAAAAAAAACAGCTACTCCGAAGAAAGCACTTTCCAAAAATTTTAAAGCGTACTGGTACGCCGGTAATGCCGAGATTACCTCCTACAAATTAGAGCAGGCAAGGTATGGCGAACTAAGACAAGGAAAAGCGGTTAAAATTTTCGTGACAGAGCCATTTTTAAAAGACAAACAAGTAAAAGCTGATGGCAACAATTCAGATAACATACCCGTGTTAAAATTAAATTCAACGAAAAATTACCTGACCGGGATATACCCCTACTCTATTATGACGAGTAGTTTTTACCCTGTTCATGATAATGGCCATGCCATAAAACTTGCTTTTTCTTCACAAGAATGGTGCGGCCAAGTATACGCGCAACTTAACAATAGGGAGGTATTTCAAATAAACTCACACTCTTATTTTGAAACCGAGGGAGATGAAGAAATCGATGTAGCAAAAACAAACTTGGAAGATGAAATATGGAATAGGATTCGAATAAATCCAGGCGCTTTGCCTGTTGGGAAGTTTGAAATGATTCCTTCCTTAGAATATATCAGGTTAACTCATAAAGCCCTAAAAGCTTACAAAGCGAACGCTTCGTTAACCTCCAAACAAGGGCTAAGCAGTTATATCATTAACTATCCTGAATTAGATAGGACCTTGACCATTTTCTTTACCAGAGCCTTCCCTTATGCAATAGAAAGTTGGTCTGATTCATTTAAAAGTGGATATGGCCCAAATGCTAAGACACTAACTTCTACAGGCACAAAAATAAAGCGTTTAAAAACCCCCTATTGGAGACAAAATGGCAACAAGGATTTATATTTACGAGATAGTTTAGGCCTACAATAGGCATTAAATTAATAAAATAGGTAATACTTAGCCTGCCTGCATTAGTATAACGGTTTACTAAATCTTAACTGAAAAGGTTAGCGTAATTTTATTTGAATGAAAGAGTTTATTGCCACCCATCAAAACCAGTTGCTAACTAGTATAGTAATTCTAGTGCTGGTATTAATTTTTAAATTAGCCTTTACGCAGCGGCAAGAAAAGTTGGTAAAATAGGAGATTTTAATCCGGTCAGGACTAATCTTATACTAAAATATATTTCTATTGCACTCAGCTTTGCTTCTATTGCTGCCCTTACCTTAGTCTGGGGAATAAACTATAAGGATCTTGGGGTACTATTATCTTCAGTTTTTGCCGTTATTGGTGTTGCACTTTTTGCACAATGGTCTATCCTAAGCAACATAACGGCAGGCGTTATCATTTTTCTCTCTTTCCCTTATAAAACAGGAAATACGATACGTATTTTGGACAAAGAACTGAAATGAAAACCTTTGTTATAGAAGATATAGGTGCGTTTCATCCGCATTTATGAAAAAGTAACGGTGAAATACTGACCTACCCAAACAATACGGTTTTACAAAAGGGAGTGATTCTAATAGCGATGTATAGCGACCATACTTAGTTGGACAACCCAAGTGAGTTTTAGTTTGTTAAAGAAGTTGTAAAAACCCTACC
>CAZDOW010000033.1:0-22928 GCA_964507115.1 uncultured Maribacter sp. | reverse complement strand
AGTTGGACAACCCAAGTGAGTTTTAGTTTGTTAAAGAAGTTGTAAAAACCCTACCTCCTGTTTTAAACTTGCTATATTTGAAATTCTTCTAAAATCAACACCATGCGTCATATTTGGGTATTTCTAAGCTTTAGCCTTTTTTTGTTACCTATAACCAAAGCACAAACTCCCAAAATTAACACCCCATCAGATGTTTACCATGCTGTTCAAAAGCTAAACTTTCTTGGCACTGCACTTTACATAGCAGCACATCCAGATGATGAAAATACTAGATTAATTTCTTATCTCTCCAACAATGTTCATGCAAGAACCGGTTATCTTTCCTTAACAAGAGGCGACGGTGGTCAAAACCTAATTGGGCCGGAATTAAGGGAATTATTAGGTGTTTTGAGAACACAGGAACTATTGGCAGCAAGAAGAGTAGACGGCGGAGAGCAATTCTTTACTAGAGCAAACGATTTTGGGTACTCCAAAACTCCTAAGGAAACCCTCGAAATATGGAACAAAGAAGCTATTTTAGGGGATGTGGTTACCGCAATCAGGCAATTTAAACCAGATGTAATCATCAACAGATTTGATCATAGAAGCGCAGGAACGACACATGGACACCATACGTCTTCTGCCATGTTAAGTTTAGAGGCGTTTGACTTAGCAAACGATGCCAACGCTTTTTCAGAAAGACTTATAGATACCGAGTTATGGCAACCTAGACGGCTATTTTTTAATACTTCTTGGTGGTTTTATGGAAGTGAAGAAGCTTTTGAAAAAGCAGATAAATCGAAAATGCTAAATATGGATGTAGGCACCTACTACCCCATTTTAGGAACGTCTAACAATGAAATTGCTTCTTTGGCTAGTAGTCAACATTTATGTCAAGGTTTTGGAAGATTAAGTTCCCGAGGCTCACAACCTGAATATATAGAACTCCTAAAAGGAGATTTACCTGATAACAAATCAGATTTATTTGATGGTATTGATACCTCTTGGAACAGAATAACTGGTGGTGCTGAATTGGCCGCTATTTTAGGACCAATTGAAACTAATTTCAATTTTAAAAAACCTTATGAGCATTTACCACAACTGGTGGAGGCTTACAAATTATTACAAGAAGTTAAGGACGAACACTGGAAAAGCCTGAAGACCATAGAGTTAAAGGCTATCATTACCGCAGTGGCAGGATTACACCTAGAGGCCTCCTCCTATGATGGTTATGCCAATCCGGGGGAATCTGTTACGCTTGGTATAGAAGCAATAAACAGAAGTCCGGTAAAAATAAGTTTAGAGTCCGTAAGCATCAACGGTGAAAAAAGCGCGTTCGTGCCTATTCGATTAGAAGAAAATAACTTAATAAAAGAAAAAATTAATTTTAAAATACCTCTTGAAACTAATTATACTAGTCCGTATTGGCTAATAGATAAGGGTACCCTAGGAACGTATAAAGTTAACGATATGCAGATGATTGGAAAGCCAGAAACTCCTAGAGCCTTCCATGCCTCCTTTGAACTCAGTTTTAACGGGACAATTATTCCTATAAGTACCCCAGTTCTATACAAATTTGCTAAACCAGACAAAGGAGAAATTTATCAACCTTTTGAAATCGTTCCCGAAGTTACGGCCAGTTTCAAGGATAAGGTAATTATTTTTGCAGATGATATGCCAAAGCAAATTCCAGTAACCATAAAGGCTCATGCAGATAGTTTATCGGGAACGGTTCAGTTTTGTTTTGATCAAGCGTGGAAGGTAAAAAACGATACGCAACCTTTCAATATTGCAAAAAAAGGAGACGAACAAACCCTTTACTTTACCTTAAGTCCGCCTCTAACCGAAAAGGAAAGTTACATCTCCCCTATGGTTAGGGTTAATGGTAAGGAAATTAGTAAGGAACTAGTTACTATTGATTATGACCATGTTCCTATGCAAACCATTCTTTTGCCTTCGGAGGCTAAAACAGTTCGTTTGGATATCACAAAAGCAGGTGAACACATTGGTTACATTATGGGTGCCGGCGATCAAATGCCCACTAGCTTGGAACAAATGGGCTATACAGTACATCTCATAGATCCAGCAAATATCTCTGATGGGTCCCTTACTAAATATGATGCGGTTGTTCTTGGCATAAGGGCTTATAATGTAGTTGAAGAATTAAAATTTAAACAACGTTTTATACTAGATTACGTAAAACAAGGGGGAAATGTAATTGTACAATACAATACTGCCAATAGATGGGGAAATCAATTTGAGAATATATCTCCTTACAAATTGGAAATTTCCAGGGATAGGGTAACTAACGAAAATTCCGAAGTACGTATTTTGGCCAATGACCATTCCCTAATGAATTTTCCAAATAAAATCACGCCTTCGGATTTTGAAGGTTGGGTTCAGGAAAGAGGGCTTTACTTTCCAAATAGCTGGAGTTCCGAATTTACCCCTATCTTAGGCATGAACGATGAGGGAGAATCAGAAAAAAAAGGAAGTTTACTCGTAGCGCCTTACGGAAAAGGAAACTATATTTACACTGGATTGAGTTTCTTTAGAGAGCTTCCGGCAGGTGTACCAGGAGCCTACAAGTTATTTTCTAATATGTTATCTATTGGTAAGGACAAACTAGAACAGAAAGAACAGATAAAAGGATGAGTCAAGAAGAGGACGAAAGTAAATCTTGGAAAAAGGAGTATACTATTGTACTTGTTTTAAATCTTATCTATGTACTTATTTTTATGTACATAATGACATCATTCACCTAATATGGGAGCATTAGATTGGACTATTCTTTGTAGCACCTTACTTTTTATAGTTGTCTATGGTGTTTGGAAAACTAAGGGAAGTAAAGACGTAAATGACTATGTAAGGGGTGGTAAAGAGGCCCAATGGTGGACCGTAGGACTTTCTGTGATGGCCACGCAAGCTAGTGCTATTACTTTTCTTTCTACACCAGGACAAGCGTTCCATGACGGTATGGGCTTTGTTCAGTTTTATTTTGGACTACCATTAGCCATGATTATCATTTGTTTGGTGTTCGTTCCTCTTTACCATAAAATGAAAGTGTATACCGCCTATGAATTTCTGGAGGGTAGATTTGATTTAAAAACGCGATCATTGGCTGCTATTTTATTTCTTATACAAAGAGGACTTGCTGCCGGGATTACTATTTTTGCGCCATCTATAATACTTTCTGCTGTGCTTGGGTGGGATTTGAGAACTCTTAACGTCATCATTGGAACTTTAGTGATTATCTACACCGTATCTGGAGGGACGAAAGCGGTAAGTGTCACCCAAAAACAACAGATGTTCATTATCATGACAGGGATGTTCATCACCTTCTTTTTTATTCTGGGGTATTTACCTGCCGATATTACATTTAGTAAGGCCTTAAAGATTGCAGGAGCTAGTAACAAACTGGAGATTCTGGACTTTAGCATGAATACCACAAGCAGGTATACTTTCTGGAGTGGTATTACAGGAGGACTCTTCCTTGCATTGGCCTATTTTGGCACAGACCAGAGTCAGGTACAACGTTATTTGTCAGGTAAATCTGTACGGGAAAGTCAGTTAGGACTGGTATTCAACGGTATTCTAAAAATACCAATGCAATTTTTTATACTGCTTGTCGGTGTCATGGTCTTTGTTTTCTATCAATATAATCCATCCCCTTTAAACTTTAATCCTGCCGCTACCCAAACGGTAATGGAGTCCAAATATGCGGAGGATTATAAACTCCTACAAGAAAGTCAAGTTGCTTTAGAAGCTGAGAAAAGAATAGCTCAAAATGATTTTTCAGCAGCCTTAGATATTAAGGAATATATTGCTGTGGAAGCTGCAAAACAGCAAATCATAAAAATTAACAGAAAAGATAGTACCAATAGGTTAGTGGCCAAGACTATTATAAAACAAGCTGATGACACCATAGAAACCAACGACAAGGACTATGTGTTTATTCATTTTATACTAAACAATCTCCCAAAAGGTCTTATTGGATTATTACTGGCGGTTATTTTATCGGCGGCAATGTCTTCCACCGCTTCCGAGCTTAATGCGCTGGGCACCATTACTGCTTTGGACTTGTATAAAAGAAATCATAAAGCAGAAGAAACGGAACAACATTATGTAAAAGCTTCCAAATGGTTCACTTTTGCTTGGGGCGTTATTGCGATAGCAATAGCCAATGTCGCAAATCTTTTTGACAATCTTATTCAACTTGTGAACATTATAGGGAGTATATTCTATGGTAATGTTTTGGGTATATTCTTATTGGCATTCTTTTTCAAATTTGTAAAAGGAAATGCCGTGTTTTTTGCGGCGGTACTAACTCAACTTATCGTTTGTGTTATTTATTATTATCTCATTCACATTTATCCATCAGGCGAAGAAAAACTGGGCTATTTGTGGTTGAATTTTATTGGAGCCGCACTGGTAATTGTCATAGCTTACATTTTTGAAGTATTTGATAGGATGCTCAAAAGGCCATTAGCCAATCCATCATAATTTCAATTTTAGTATGGTTAACTATTCGTGAAAATTTTTGATATTAACTAGTCAGACAGCACCCACGATTAACTGAAATATTGGATGTTATAAAAAATAAACGTTTTGTTCTCTTTGGTTGCAAACCTAAACCAAGCTGTTGCTTTGTCAGGTTTTATCCTTTTAGAATAGGAGGTTATCTTATATTTTCTTCATCGTATACTTAAAACATAAGGACATACCATCCATGATTAAAAATGAAATTGTATCCTCGTTTTTAAAGAAATATAAAAACAAGCCCATCCTTGTAAAAGCTCCTGGTCGTGTAAATTTTATTGGTGAGCATACTGATTACAATATGGGTTATGTATTACCTGCTTCCATAGAAAAAGGAATCTATTTTGCAGCTCAAAAAAATGAAAACTTAAAAATTAATATTGAGACTTTCCTTACCCAACCAGAGCAAATAAGTTTTGATTTAAATGGTGCACACCAAGCTTTTCATGCGTTTTGGGGCAACTACTTTAAAGCGATTATAGAAATACTATTGGAGGAAAACTATACGCTAATCGGTTTTGATTGTGTTTTTGGTGGGGATATACCAATTGGCGCAGGACTATCATCTTCCGCCGCTCTATGTTGCGGGTTTATACATACATTGGCAGCGGTAAGTGATACACCTATATCAAAGGAGAAAATAGCTGTAATTGCGCAAAAGGCGGAGCATAAGATTGGTCTTAACTGCGGTTTAATGGATCAATATGCAGTGCTTTTTGGTAAAAAGGGAAATGCCCTATTTTTAGATTGTAGGAATTTGACCCATGAATATGTCCCTATAAAATTGAAGGGCTTTAGCTGGGTATTAATCAATAGCAATATAAAACACAATTTGGCCATAGATTCCGAGTATAACAAAAGGAGATACTCCTGCGAATTGGTCGTTAGTCAAGTTAGCAAGTTTAGAAAAAATGTAAGCTCTTTACGGGATGTTTCTCTAGTAGATTTGGAGACCATAAAAAAACAAGTCTCCACTACAGACTACAAAAGAGCTAAATATGTGCTAGATGAAAACGCAAGGGTTTTAAAAATGATGGAAGCTTTACGCCAAGATAATGCCCAAGAAGTTGGAAATATTCTACTGAAAGGACATTGGGCCATGTCAACGGAATTTAAAATAACGATTAGAGAATTGGACCTATTGGTAAGCACAGGGCAAAAATTGGACGGGATATTAGGCTCTAGAATGATGGGTGGCGGTTTTGGTGGCTGCACCATCAACCTTATGAAAACAGAACTAATGGATGCTACTATAAAAGCAATCCTATCCTCATACAAAAAAGAAACAGGAATTGAAGCAGCGTCGTACCAGCTTAGAATAGATGACGGAGTACGCACGTTAGGTGCATAAATAGGGTTTTAATAAATTAATCTTGTTAAAAAATCAAGCGGAGAAAAGAATAATAAACCTCACAGTTTATAGCATCTCTATTCCGCTTGACATAAAAAGGATCGATAATTAGATTAAACTCCTAATGCGACCTTTAAAAAGGTATGCTTACATAGCTCCCCATTCCTTTAAGGAGTCCATATTCATTTTCACGTAGTCATTATTTTTGGCTTCTTTAGAAGCTTCCAAAGATTTTTTAGCAACTGCGATAGCTCCTTTCTTATCACCTGCTTTTGCCAAAATCAAAGATTGTTGTCTTAATTGCCAAAAGGCTGGTTTTTCAGTCATTGCCATGGCCTTGTCCATCCATTCTTTAGCTTTATTGATATCCTTCCCTTCGCTAGAATAGTATACGGCAGATGCATAGTAATCTCCAGCAGTAGGTCCAGAAAGAGCACGATCTATACTCTCCATTACCGCAGCATCTGAAGGAACACTAAAAGGTATAGCTACATATGTTTTTTCCCACATAATACCAAGGTTGGCACCGGAACTGGTAATATCATCTATAGTTATAGTAAAGGTCTCAACATTCATTTCTATTGGCCAAACAGGCACATTAGCTTTCGCTACTACCTTACTATCGTCCCAATCTCTTGGTGTACCTCCTCCTTCAGTATCTGTATAAAAGAATACCTCCCATGTTTTCACACCTGGTTTTGTAAAAATGGAATACTTACCTGCTTTAACATCGTTTCCAGCAATGGTCACATCTGAATCAAAACTTATTGTTGTGTAAGCGTTAGCGCCTGTTCTCCACAATTCTCCGTAAGCCTCTAATCCACCAAAAATAGTTCTCCCTCTCATGGAAGGTCTGGAATAATCTACAACAACCTCAGTTAAACCAACGGTTTGAATAAGTTTTGAAGCCGGACTCGGCGCCGGAGTATTAATTTGGGCCTCCAAAGAAAATGAGGCTACAATGGCTAATAAAAATAGTACTACTTTATTCATGATTATTTTGTTTTAAGTGCAAAACAAAACTAATTATAAACACAGGGTACAATTGTTAACAAAGTCATAAATAACAAGTATATAAATGAGTAGGATAAAGGATGTCTAAAACCCTGGCCTAAAGTTATTTGGAAATAGTATGCTTTTGATCAATATCACAGCTAGTAGACGGCGAACGCTTTGGAACATATAGAATTGTCGAAATAAACCACAAAATAGTATATGGATGTAGGCATAGAAGGCAAAACCACACCTTCTTTTTCAATATCAGCAAACTGTTCCCAAACGGTTTTTCCGGTTACGTCATAAATTCGGGTACCATAGATATTACTTTCAGAGGTAATACGATACCGTATATCACCTGTACTTAATTGTTTATATATAAGTAACTCCTCTTCATTTTCATCTGGTGAAGGATTTGGTTCTGGTTCCTGTTCAGGCTCACCTTCCTCCTCTTCTTCTTCTTCTTCTTCTAATTCAATTTGCGTAAACTTAAAAAGTCGAGATAGTGATGTAATATTGGCTGATTCTCTAGCGAAAAATTCTGAGGTAATAAAATAGTTTCCCAAACCGTCATTGGTTAGTCCTTCTACTTGAGCCAGTCCTATTTCTATGGGAACATCCGTAACGGTATCGTTGAAAATTTCGGAACTATCAATCGTATATATTTTCACAAAAGGAATTAAAAAACTGGAATACCCTAAAACAAATAAAGAAGCTGTTTCTGCATTATAATCGGCGTCTGTGACTAATCCTATATTCTCTACAGCACCTCTTCTTTCGGCTGTGTAACTTCCAGGGACCTTTGGAAGCGCGTAGGCTACTGAACCTAAGCTTTTCCATTGTTTGGTGAGTATAATCAACTCGTTTTCCAAAACAAAAAAAGATTCGGCATCCCAGTCACTATTACCTGTATCTGTAAAATCTGTTTGATCCTCATAGGAAAAGGAAATACGCTGTGCAATTACAGTAGTACCCGCCAAATAATCTGTTTTAGAAATACGATACACTACCAAATCTTGCCGAGTTCCTAAATTATTTCCGAAATCACCAACATAAATATAGTTTTCATCCTGACTTATAGCCTCCCAATCCATATTCGTAGCGTTAGATATGGTAACGGTCCTACTAATGGTTCTAGTAAGGGTGTCTATTTCAAAAAGCCTAGGCTCACCGCCAGAATCGTTATGAGTTATAATATGGTCGTTATAAAAAATGAGTCCGGAAGTTTCGGAAACTTCCTGCGGTAATTCACCAAGTTCCACAAGAGATGTCTGTGCTATAACAACAGTAGTACATAGTAAATAGAGTCCAAGGACAATTCTCATAAGATAATTTTTATAACACTTTGCAAATTACAAAATATGCGATACCTCGAAAGTATATTTAGTTTAAAAAGTAATATCACCGATGAAGCGCAATTAAAGTTTAGTAAAATACATATAATTTTATTTTGTTTAACGAATTAAATTTTTAACTGAACAATAATGCTTCTATCTTTGTTTAAAATACCTGAATGAAACTATATCAACTGCACTCCAAGCAGTCCTTCCCAATTACGAAACAAGTAGCTTGGGATTTTCTATCGAGTCCCAAGAATTTACAAGCAATAACACCAAAGCATATGGGATTTACTATTCTTTCTGGTGCAGACAGGCCCATGTTTCCTGGCCAAATAATTCAATATAAAGTGTCTCCTTTTCCTGGATATACAACCAAATGGGTTACAGAAATCACACATGTGGAGCAGGGAAAATATTTTGTAGATGAACAGCGCTATGGCCCTTACGCATTATGGCATCATAAGCATTTTATTAATGAAATAGAAGGTGGAATTGAAATGGAAGATATTATCGACTATAAAATACCTTTTGGCGTATTTGGCCAAATAGCACATCCTATCTTAGTAAAAAAACAATTAAGTCAAATATTTGAGTATCGGGAGCAAAAACTAATAGAACTTTTTGGTAGTATACCAGGATCAGAAAAAGAAATTCATTTTAAATCATTTTAAGATATGAGTAAAAACATACTATTAATTGGAGGATCTCATGGTATTGGGAATTCGTTAGTACATATATTACACAACGATCACACGATTTTTGTTGCATCCCGTACTACGGAAGGTTTGGAAGGGTTAAACGTAACACATATCCCGTTTGATGCCACTACAGATGATTTGGACACTTCCAAATTACCTGATGAAATTCACGGTTTTGTATATTGTCCTGGCAGTATTAACCTTAAGCCTTTTAAAATGATGAGCCTGGATACCTTCCAACAGGATATGCAGTTGAATTTTTTCAGCTTGGTAAAAACGGTTAAAACAATAATTGGTAAAATGTCTGAAGGAGCCAGTATGGTATTCTTTAGTACAGTTGCCGTTGGTACCGGAATGCCTTTTCATACCAGTGTTGCTGCAGCAAAAGGAGCCATAGAAGGATTTGCAAAATCTATGGCAGCAGAATATGCACCCAAGATTCGTGTAAACGTCGTAGCTCCTTCTTTAGTAGATACACCTTTGGCGGGGCGCTTGTTAAGCAACGACAAAAAAGTAGAGATGATGTCCCAGCGACACCCATTAAAAAGAGTAGGAAAACCTGAGGACATCGCAAATATTGCTGCATTTTTGCTAAGTGACAATAGCACTTGGATGACCGGACAAATTGTTGGTGTAGATGGTGGTATGTCTACCTTGAACATTTCATAATATGAGTAAGAAAGTATCTGTTTTTTGGTTTCGACGTGATTTACGTTTGGATGATAACTTAGGTTTTCTAAAAGCCTTAAAAAGTGATTTCCCGGTGCTCCCTATTTTTATTTTTGATACGGAAATACTAGACAAGCTTTCTAAGGATGATGCAAGAGTAACTTTTCTTCATGAAACTCTACAAAAAATGAGGGATACATTGCAAAAGGAACATAATAGTTCTATGGCCCTTTTTCATGGTAAACCTCTGGAAATATTTAAAGAGTTGACCAATGTATATGACGTCCAAGGTATTTACACTAACCATGATTATGAGCCCTATGCAAAGGATAGAGATACGGAGATAACATCTTTTCTTGAAGAAAAGAAAATTGACTTTAACACCTTTAAAGACCAAGTTATCTTTGAGAAAGATGATGTAGTAAAGGATGATGGCAAACCTTATGTAGTTTATACACCCTATAAGAATAAATGGAAGTCACTTTTTAATGCAAACCAGCTTATCAACCATGATACAAATGAGTATATGGTTAACCTCATAGCACTTACAAAGCTACCCAACGTATCCCTTTCGGATATGAATTTTGAAATTTCTAAGGTAAAAGTGTCAGAATTCACTGTAAGCCCTTCCCTAATTCAAAATTACGAGGATACTAGAAATTTTCCCGCAAAGAAAAATGGCACTTCCCGGTTAGGGCCACATTTACGTTTTGGAACGGTATCGGTTCGTAAGATGATGAAAAAAGCAATTGCTGAAGAAAACGAGGTATTTTGGAGTGAGCTTATTTGGCGCGAATTTTTTATGCAAATTCTTTGGCATTTTCCTCATACTAAAGAACGGTCATTTAGACCTAAATATGACCGAATTGATTGGCGTAATAATGAAGAGGAATTTGAAAAATGGAAAAACGGGTTGACTGGTTATGCACTGGTAGATGCCGGAATGCGAGAGCTTAATTCTACGGGGTATATGCATAATAGGGTCCGTATGCTAGTAGCCAGTTTCCTTTGTAAACATTTATTGATAGATTGGCGATGGGGAGAAGCTTACTTTGCAGAAAAGCTTTTGGATTACGACATGAGTGCGAACGTTGGGAATTGGCAGTGGGCAGCCGGCAGTGGCGTTGACGCTGCTCCCTATTTTCGTATTTTTAATCCTATGACTCAGGTAGATAAATTTGATAAGCAAAAGGAATATATAAATGCTTGGGTGCCAGATTTACAAGAGCTAACCTACCCGCAAAAAATGGTGGATCACAAGATGGCTAGAGAACGCTGTCTTAAAACCTACAAAGACGCCGTAGCTTAATGGTTGTAGTTTGGTTCAAAAAAGATTTAAGATTACTGGACCATGAACCTTTGGTTAAAGCAATAGCTACCGGAGAACAAATACTCTTGCTTTATAGTTTTGAACCTTTATGGACGAACGATGCGCATTACAGCGAAAAGCACATTAATTTTATTAAACAAAGTTTATCTGACCTTCAAAGACAGCTTTTTTTATATGACACAAAAATTCTAGTTGTTGCAGCTGAAATTTTATCTGTTTTTGATAAACTGAACGACCATGAACCCATATCTACTATTTTCTCCTACCAAGAAACCGGAATGAAAATGACTTACAACCGGGATAAACGCGTTTCTAAATGGTGTGGAACAAAGGGAATAATTTGGGAAGAAAGTATACAAAATGGAGTATTTAGAGGGATAAAAAATAGGAAGCAGTGGAAAAATGATTGGGTGGCCTTTATAAATACCAACATTGATAAACCGCAAATGCAAATGGGCAGCTTCTACCCTATTACCACTATATATGAATTTATAGAAACGCATTTTAAAGAGGTTTCTTTAGATACCAAATTAAATGCACAGGTTCAAAAAGGCGGTACACATTATGGCGTAAAATATTTAGACTCTTTTTTAAACGAACGTATTTGGGGTTACAACACCAATTATTCCAAACCCGCAACTTCCAGAAAACATAGCAGTAGGCTTTCTCCTTATCTTGCTTGGGGATGTTTGTCGTCTAGACAGGTTTGTCAATATGCAGCGGGACATAAAAAAAGCATTAATAACAAAAGAAACCTCAGTTCATTTCTTTCTCGCATGCGTTGGCAGGCCCATTTTATTCAAAAATTTGAAATGGAGGGCGAGATGGAATTTAGAAGTATAAACAAAGGGTATCACGAACTAGAAAAACCAAGAATTCTGCATTTACAAAAAGCATGGCGGGAAGGCCAAACGGGAATACCACTTATAGATGCCGCCATGCGATGTTTGGTTACGACCGGTTTTGTAAATTTTAGGCTTCGCGCCATGCTGGCATCCTTCTTTACACATCTGCTTTGGCAACCTTGGCAAGATTGCACGGAACATTTAGCTCAAAACTTTTTAGATTTTGAACCTGGAATCCACTTTCCACAATTAAATATGCAATCCGGTGAAACTGGCGTAAATACCATTCGGATTTATAACCCTATAAAAAACAGTAAGGAACACGATACCCAAGGTATTTTTATTAAAAAATGGGTTCCTGAACTTTCCCAACTGCCCTCACAATATATTCATGAACCTTGGGAAATTCCTCCAATGGAACTGCAATTTTTAGGTTTTGAACTTGGTAAAGATTATCCACAACCGATTGTATCCTTAAAAAAAATGCGAAAGTTCGCCAGTGATGCCTTGTACACCTTTAAAAAGAATCCTAAAACAAGAAAGGAGAGTAAACGAATCATAGCAAAACACACGTTGCCTGGAAGACCTGTTTGGGACCAACATAGCTGAGTTTTGATTCCTAATTTGATTCAAGTTTGACTATCTTTAATTACTTGCTAAAACATCAACCTAAAAAAGACCAACCATGATTAAAACGATTCTCACTTCCTTTCTTCTCGTGTTTTGCTTATCGATTTCTGCTCAGAAATTAAGCAACAATAAAAAAGCATTAATAGCATCAGTAGAAAACCATAAAAGCGAACTTATTAAAATTAGTGATTCTATTTGGGCCTTAGCAGAAACTGCTTTTGAAGAAACAGGCTCTGCAAAGGTACTGGCAGATTATGCAGAAAAGAACGGACTTAAAGTGACACGCGGTGTTGCTGGTATTCCTACTGCATTTACCGCAACATATGGCTCTGGTTCTCCGGTAATAAGTATTCTTGGGGAGTTTGATGCGCTACCTGGAATTTCGCAAAAAGCTTCACCAGTAAAAGAACCGTTAAACCCTGGTGCTGCTGGTCATGGTTGTGGACACAACCTTTTTGGCGCAGCGAGTCTTGGTTCAGCCATAGCTATTAAAGAGCTAATGGACGCTGGTAAGATTAAAGGAACCGTAAAATTTCTGGGAACGCCTTCAGAGGAAAAATACTTTGCAAAAGTGTGGATGGTTAAAGCAGGACTTTGGGACGATGTAGATGTAAACATAAGTTGGCATCCCGGTCCAAAAACGGAAGCTGATGTACAAAGTGGACTTTCTCTCATAGATTTTATAGTGGAATTTAACGGACAAGCGGCCCATGCATCTGCAGATCCATGGAATGGTCGTAGTGCATCAGATGCTTTAGAACTATATACAACCGGCATCAACTACTATAGGGAGCATATTTTACCTACTTCAAGGATACATTACCATATACAAGATGGTGGACAGGTAGTTAATGTTGTTCCAGATTATGCTAAGCTATGGGTGCGCGTGCGTGATCCAAAACGAAACGTAATGTTACCTACATATGAGCGTGTAAAAGAAATGGCCGAGGGAGCAGCCATCATGGCTGATGTAGATTATAAAATATCTTTGGTTTCTGGTATCTATGAAACTTTGGTCAACCGTACCGGCGGTGGCATTATGCAGAAAAACCTAGAGCTACTAGGGTCGATAGCATATACAGAAGAGGAAACTGCATTTGGGAAGGCAATTCAAAAAGCTACCGGCAAACCAGAAGTTGGAATGGACAGCAAAATTCTTCCACTTAGGGAAACAGAAAAAAATCCTGGAGGCGGTTCTACAGATGTTGGAGATGTAAGTTGGAATGTGCCCAACATTAACCTTAGAGCAACAGTTGCTCCAAAGGATACACCATGGCATTCTTGGGCAGTAGTTGCCTGTGGCGGAATGTCCATTGGGCATAAAGGAATGGTATATGCCTCCAAAGCTATGGCCATGACCATGGTAGATTTATTTGAAAACCCAAAAATGGTACAGGAGGTAAAAGAAGAATTTAAAACAAGAAAAGGAAATGAGGTGTATGAACCAATGATAGAAGGTCCACCACCCATCAATGGAAATTAATATCTAAAATTAAAATTACTATGTTCGGATTATTTAAAAAGAAATCAGAAAAAGAAAAACTAGAGGAGAATTATAAAAAACTGATGAAAGAAGCCTTTGATCTTTCTAAAATCAATCGCTCTGCCAGCGATGGAAAATATGCAGACGCTGATAAGGTTCAGAAACAGATAGATGCCTTAGATAACAAATAGGTTAAAACGCACTAGTCCCTATGAAAAAATTGTATTTGATAGTTTTGATATGTCTCTATGCCATAGTAGCAAAAGGACAAGATTTCGACTTTAAAATTGACCATTTTGCCATTGTGGTAGATAATGTAGATATAAGTGCAACTTTCTATGCCAACATTCTAGGATTGGAAGAAACACCCCATCCGGATAAAAAACCAGGATTTCGATGGTTTTTAGTCGACGATAGCTCCCAGATACATCTTATTCAGAAAGAATTTACGCCTTTTGAAAAGAACAAATCAATGCACCTTTGTCTAGCTACCCAAGACTTAGCCGGTGTAATTGCACATCTAAAAAAGAACAGCGTTCCTTATTGGGATTGGCCTGGAAAAGAAAATGCTGTAACCCTAAGGACAGATGGTATACAACAAATCTACATACAGGATCCCGATGGGTATTGGATAGAAATAAATACTGTTAAACACTAATATGGGCAACAAAATACAAGAAGTTTTTAAGTTGGGGTTTCCATGGCAAACACAGGATCCTTTTTTATTTTGTGTGTACCACTTGGACCATTATCCAAAAGGAAAAGAGGACATGTCTCCAGATGCTTCTTTAAACGGTAGGAATTTAGGGAATGATTTCACGATAAAAGATGGCTGGCGCATGTATCACGGACAAACCATTCCAGGTTTTCCTGCACATCCGCACCGGGGTTTTGAAACCATTACCATAGTAAATAAAGGTTTTTGCGACCATTCGGATTCTTTAGGAGCCGCAGGTCGTTTTGGACAAGGAGACGTACAATGGATGACGGCAGGCAAGGGTGTTCAACATTGCGAAATGTTCCCGTTGTTACATACAGATAAAGAAAATCCTTTGGAGCTTTTTCAAATATGGCTCAACCTTCCTAAATCAAAAAAATTCGTTGACCCTCATTTTAAAATGCTTTGGCATGAGGATATTCCCATTGTTAAGACGGAAAATGCGAGCGTAAAAATAATCGCTGGTAGTTACGGTTCAGAAAAGGCTCCTAAGCCGGCACCAGATTCTTGGGCTGCCAATTTAGATAACCACATTGCCATTTGGAACATACATATTGATGCCCATGGAGAATTCTCTCTGCCTAAAATTGATGGTATTGTAAACCGCACTTTATATTTTTATGAGGGCGACACCATAACAATTGATGGTTCCACTGTGTTACCAGATCATGGAGTAACACTAGATGCTTCGCAAGAAGTTACAATTTCCGCAGGAGAAGACAAAGTTCATCTTCTAGTACTCCAAGGTAAGCCTATTGCCGAACCTGTAGTAAAACATGGACCTTTTGTTATGAATACAGAAGAAGAAATACAGCGTGCTATGCAGGAATATAGGATGACTCAATTTGGTGGGTGGCCTTGGCCCTATCCAGATAATACGCACGATAAGAAGAAAGGAAGATTTGCTAAATATCCTGATGGGACACTTATTGAAAAAACATGAAGCTTACACTTAAACTAGCAGCTATTTACAACATTCTTTGGGGTGCTTGGGTAGTTCTTTTTCCTAATCATTTCTTTGAATTGGTAGGTATGGAACCCCTTAATCATCCCATGGTTTGGCAAGGAATGGGAATGGTTATTGGAGTCTATGGCCTGGGTTATTGGTGGGCATCTTACGACCCCATGCGCCATTGGCCAATTGTTGCCGTAGGTTTTCTTGGTAAAATATTTGGGCCTTTGGGTTTTCTTTTTAATTATATACAAGATATAGTGCCTTTTGAATTTATCTACACGCTAATCACCAATGACTTCATTTGGTGGATTCCATTCTTTCTTATTCTAAAAAAGGTTCACGTTGATTATAAATGGAAACTAGCTTAACCAAAAAACCTTATACGGTAGTTTTGGCGCTATTTTTTAGTATTGCCGGACTATACCACTTTATTAATCCTGAGTTTTATTTGGGACTTATACCTGATTATATTCCAAAACCTATCCTTATTAATTATTTTGTCGGGGCCTTGGAATTATTGCTAGGGCTGTTGATTATAGTTCCAAAGTGGAGAAAGCGAGCTTGTTACAGTATTGTATTTTTACTGCTACTTTTGATTCCGTCACACGTGTTTTTTATTCAAATAGGTTCTTGCATTACTAACGGACTGTGTGTGCCAAATTGGGTGTCTTGGAGCCGACTTATACTAATTCATCCCTTGCTTATCTATTGGGCCTATGCCGTATCTAAAAACTAATATAAAATGGTAATTGAAATTCTGAGATTACTCTTTGACTTTGGATTGTTAGTCCTTATTTGGATGGTGCAACTAATGGTTTATCCTAGTTTTAAATACTATAGTAAAAAAGAACTGATACGCTGGCACCGTGTTTATGTACAACGTATGTCCTATGTTGTGATTCCTTTGATGTTTGGGCAAGCAATAATAGCTCTATATCAATTGTATCATACCCCTACCCTATATACAGTAGGAAGTGTTGTTTTGATTGTTTTGACATGGGTACTTACATTTACCCTATTTGTCCCAAGGCATAACGCCATTTCACGTGAAAATTTCGATAAAAACACCCTATCTGAGTTGGCTTCCTACAATTGGGCAAGAACGGTACTTTGGAATTTAGTTTTTGTTTGGACAGCCCTTACACACGTGTTATCCTAGCTCCTATAGCTCTTAATCGTTCATCAATATTCTCATACCCACGATCAATTTGCTCTATATTGTGTATAGTTGACGTGCCTTTAGCGGAGAGCGCAGCAATCAATAAAGAAACACCTGCTCTAATATCTGGAGAAGTCATGGTTGTAGCTTTCAAACTAGATTTAAAATCATGCCCCATTACTGCGGCCCTGTGTGGGTCACAAAGGATAATTTTTGCACCCATATCCAAAAGTTTATCCACAAAGAATAAACGACTTTCGAACATTTTTTGATGAATAACAAGTTCTCCCCTTGCCTGTGTGGCTATTACCAGAATAATACTCAATAAGTCTGGTGTAAGTCCAGGCCATGGAGCATCTGCAATGGTTAATATAGAACCATCAATATAATTCTGAATTTCGTATCCATTTTTATGTTCTGGAATGTAAATATCATCTCCTTTACGTTCCAGTGTGATACCTAATTTTCTAAAAACCGTAGGAATTTGACCTAAATCGTCCCAACTTACATTTTTGATGGTAAGTTCACTTTTGGTCATGGCCGCAAGACCTATCCAACTACCAATTTCGATCATGTCTGGTAACATACGGTGTTCTGTGCCTCCAAGACTTTCAACGCCATCTATAACCAAGAGGTTAGAACCAACACCAGAAATTTTAGCGCCCATACGGTTTAACATCTTGCACAATTGTTGCAGGTAAGGTTCGCAAGCTGCATTATAAATAGTAGTTTGACCTTCCGCAAGCACTGCTGCCATTACAATATTTGCAGTTCCAGTAACGGAAGCCTCGTCCAACAACATGTAGGTGCCTTTTAATTTCTTGGCCTCTACACCATAAAAATATTCTTCTTTGTTATATCTAAATTTTGCGCCAAGTTTAATAAACCCTTCAAAATGGGTATCCAAACGTCTACGTCCTATTTTGTCACCACCCGGTTTTGGAATATATCCTTTACCAAAACGAGCTAATAAGGGTCCTACTAGCATTATGGAACCTCTTAGTCCTCTACCATCCTTTTTAAACTGATCGCTTTGGAGGTATTCTAAATTTATATCATCCGCTTTAAAAGTATAGCTGCCTTTTCCTTTCTTTTGGATTTTAACACCCAAATCCTCTAGTAGAGAAATTAATTTATTGACATCTATAATATCAGGAATGTTATGTATAGCAACCTTTTCAGAGGTTAGTAGTACTGCACATAGAATTTGTAAAGCTTCATTTTTGGCCCCTTGTGGTGTTATTTCACCGGATAGCGGGTGCCCTCCTTCTATTTTGAATGTTCCCATCTAAAGTAGTAGACGATTAGTAGCGTTTCTTGCCACGATTATTATTTCTTTGATTGTTCTTTTTGTTGGAATTGGAATTGGAATTGGAATTAGACCTAGGGGTCTTGGCAATTCTGTTTTTTAAGAACTGACCGCTATCGGTAAGACTCTCTCCTTCTGATGCCAAATCTATTTGACCGTCACTAAGATCAAACAAATGCTTGAAAATAGCCGAATCGTCTACTACATCCTTGTTCCAATTCAAGTAACACTTCTTCATGTGATTGGCAATAGCATATTCCAGTCCGGAACGCTTATCGCCTTTTTCCCATTCTACCGCCACATCAACCATACGCTTGATATTGTTACCATAAAAACGATATTTTGGAAAATTCTGAGGATATTCCAATGATTCTGGGTGCTTTCGCAATATTTCCTTAGATGTAATAGGAAAGGGAGATTCTACGTCCAATTTAAAATCGGACATAATAAACAATTGGTCCCATAACTTATGCTGAAAATCTGGCACATCCCTTAGATGTGGCTGCAGATTTCCCATTACGCTTATAATAGCGTTGGCTACTTTATTTCTTTCTACAGAATCCTCTATAGATACCGCATGGTCTACCATCTTTTGAAAATGACGACCATATTCAGGTATGATCAAATGAGGTCTTTCTGTATTATACTCGAGTTGTTCTACTAAATGCAAATTGGAGTTTTTTACTTAAAAAATGTTTGAAGAAGTCTTCTTATAACGTGCGCAAAATAATAAAATTATGGCTCATATACTATTTTACAACGATATTACGCCCTCTATTGTACCCACTTCCTTATATTTTTGAATGACTGCATCCGCATTCTTTAGATTTACGGTAATCGATACACTCGTATATTTTCCTTTTTTAGATTTTTTGGATTCAATTACTGCTCCAGTATTGTCAAATATCTTATGTATTTGGTCAATCTTATCAGCATCGGACAAAACAATAAATTTATAGAGGTAATTAGAGGGCCATACAGTAGTTTCTGTTAGTTGTTCTTTTAATCTTTTGTAGAACTCTTCTGGATTGTTTTTTTCCATTACGTCAGTTTTTAACAAAGATAAGAGTAAACATCTGGTTTTTTGGTCTCCAAGGTTTCCCTATTTTTGTACTTATACTCAAATACTTTGAAGTTTAAACGAATTGTAATCACAGGAGCACCTGGAACGGGAAAAACATCGATCATAAAATCTTTAGAAACTTCCGGTTTTTATTGTTTTCATGAGGTTATACGTACGATGACATTAGAGGCTAAAACGAAACAACATCCAGACACTGTACTTAGCAATCCCATCGCATTTGTAAATGATTCAAAACAATTTAACCAACAATTGTTAACCGAAAGGCGAAAACAATTCGAAGGTGCGGAAGGTAAAAAAGAAGCAACTATTTTTTATGATAGAGGAATGCCAGATGTGTTAGGCTATATGGATTATTTTGATCAGCCCTATACATCAGATTTTATAAATGCATGTAAACAATATAGGTACGACGCCATATTTTTGCTTCCGCCTTGGAAAGCCATATACGTTCAGGATAATGAAAGGCTGGAAACATATCTACAGGCTACAGAAATTCATGAGCATTTAAAAAGCACCTATATTT
Organism: uncultured Maribacter sp.; assembly: GCA_964507115.1. Classification (GTDB taxonomy): domain Bacteria; phylum Bacteroidota; class Bacteroidia; order Flavobacteriales; family Flavobacteriaceae; genus Maribacter. The sequence continues at coordinate 3,320 of CAZDOW010000033.1, read as the reverse complement.
CCCTAGGGTATGATGTTATAGAAGTGCCTTTTGGAACAGTAAAGCAGCGATTATCATTTATCGTTAATCATATAAACTCCTAGTTGTGGATATAAAACCCAATGAAATTCTTGAAAAGTATTGGGGTTTTACATCTTTTAAAGATTCTCAGGAAAAAATTATTACAGCATCCTTAGCAGGAAGAGACGTTTTGGCGCTTTTACCTACAGGAGGGGGCAAATCTATTTGTTTTCAGGTACCCGCAATGATGCGGGAAGGAATTTGCATTGTAGTTTCTCCCCTGATAGCATTGATACAGAATCAAGTCTCCAGTTTAAAAAATCTAGGAATAAAGGCTGTTGGATTGACTGGAAGCTTAAATTTTGAGGAGCTAACAAATGAATTAGATAATTGTGTTTATGGTGGATATAAGTTCCTTTACCTTTCCCCAGAACGATTAGGTCAAGAACTGATACAGGAGCGCATACAACAAATGAACGTGAACCTATTAGTGGTAGATGAGGCGCATTGTATTTCGCAATGGGGACATGATTTTAGGCCTGCTTATTTACAATGTTCGGTATTACGAGAACTACATCCAGGCGCCCCTCTTATGGCGCTAACCGCAACGGCAACACCAAGGGTTTCTAAAGATATTGTTACATCCTTAGAGCTGATTGCCCCTTTGGTTCAAAAAGATTCTTTTTCAAGAAAAAATATTGCTTTTAAGGTGATTTTTGAAGAAGACAAAAAGTATAAACTTAAGCAGTACTGTACCTTACTAAAGACGAGCGGCATCGTATATGTTAGAACCCGGAGGCTTGCCGAAGAAATTTCCAGATTTCTAGTAAATAATGGTATTACGGCCAGCTTTTACCACGGCGGTATTACAGAAAAAGAAAAAAAGAAAAAATTGGAGCATTGGCTCGAAAATCGCACTAGAGTAATGGTAGCTACCAATGCTTTTGGCATGGGAATAGATAAACCAGATGTAGCGCTAGTAGTTCATTACCAAATACCAGATTGTCTAGAGAATTATTTTCAAGAAGCTGGCAGAGCTGGTAGGAACGGAGAACCCGCAGTAGCGATTTTACTAACTAACCCCACCGATAAAGAACAGGTAAAAAGACAATTTCTAAGTATTCTGCCAGATGTATCCTTTGTAAAATTGGTATACAAAAAATTGAACAATTTTCTACAGATTGCTTATGGTGAGGGATATGGGAGTACCTATCCTTTAAACTTCAATGCATTTTGTTCTAGGTATCAATTGAATTCCATGCTAACCTATAACGCACTAAAAATTTTAGATAGGAATTCTGTGTTCGCGTTATCGGAGTCTTTTTCAAAGAAGATAAGTATTTTTTTTAAGATAGGAAAAGAAGAATTATTTGGATATATGCAAGATCATCCAAGCTCGGAAGATGTAATAAAAACCATCTTAAGAACCTACGGCGGCATTTTTGAGTTCGATACTCGGATAAATACCTTGCTCCTTTCTAAAAAACTGAATATAGAAGAATCGATAGTTTTAAAAGGCTTGGAAAAATTGGCAGCTGATGAAGTGATTGATTACAAAGGATCCCATAGCGATTTGGAACTCAACTTTCTGGTACCACGAGACGATGATCGGACCATAAACCCCTTTTCCAAAAATATACGTGAACAAAACTTGCTCAAAGAGCACCAAGTGTCCCAAATGTTGTTATACATAGAAAACGATACGGTATGCAGAAGTCAGCAGCTTTTGGCCTACTTTGGCGAGAAAGGCGCAACCCCTTGCGGACGCTGCGATGTATGTAAAAAAACAATAGTCACAAACCAGAACATTAAATCAGTTAAGAAAAGCATCGTACACTTCCTAGCCTTAAAATGCGCTAGCTCTAGAAACATACAACAAGCCTTGGAATTAGAAAACGAATTGGTTTTAATAGCTTTACAGGAATTATTGGAGGACAGAAAAATTAGTGTAAATACAAAAAATCAATATCAACTAGTTTAAAGGATATATGACGGACTTACGAATCGTATTTATGGGAACCCCAGATTTTGCAGTAGGCATCTTAAAAGCACTCTGCGAGGGCGGACATAAGGTTGTTGGGGTTATTACCGCACCCGACAGACCTGCGGGAAGAGGTAGAAAATTGAACCAGTCTGCTGTAAAAAAGTATGCAGAAGAACAGCATCTAAAGGTGTTACAACCCACCAACCTAAAGAACAGCCAATTCTTAGAAGAATTAATAGGACTTAAGGCTAATCTGCAAATAGTAGTGGCCTTTAGAATGCTCCCAAAGGTAGTTTGGCAGCTTCCAGAATACGGGACCTTTAACTTACATGCCTCTTTACTGCCAGAATACCGTGGCGCTGCACCTATTAATTGGGCCATAATGAATGGTGAGACCAAAACGGGAGTATCAACCTTCTTTATTGATGAAAAGATTGATACGGGTGCAATTATTCTACAGGATGAAACAACCATTTTGCCAGAGGAGGACGCGGGAGGTTTGCACGACCGCCTTATGGTCTTGGGAGCAAAAACGGTTCTAAAAACAATAGAACGTATCCAAGAAGGTGATTTTTCGACTACACTGCAACAAAATCCTGAAGATTTAAAATTGGCCTATAAGCTAGAGCGAGATACTTGCAGAATAGATTGGAACTTACCATTGGAATCTATACATAATTTTATTAGAGGTTTAAGTCCTTATCCGGCAGCTTGGACCACATTGCATACTAATGAAGAACAGCTTACTGTAAAAATTTATACCGTTTCTATCGAGAAAATAGTCCATAAATTAAAACCAGGAGAACTTGTTTTTAGCAAGAAAGAAATAAGAGTAGCGGCAACGGGTGGTTATATAAACCTACTAGAAATTCAACTCCAGGGCAAGAAAAGAATGCGGACCTTAGATCTGTTGAACGGTCTAGTTTTATCCAAAAATGCGGTTTTTAGGTAAAGTGCCGCTATCATTGGGTTCGATGAAAGGTAAAAAAAACCCTACGTTATCAACAAACCTCCCGACTTATCAACAAAACAAGGGATTTAGGACGGTTTTACTTGTGTTCGTCGTAAATCCATATAAATTTGTTAAAAGGTTAAAACTATATTAACAACAATTAATTTAATTACATTATGAACAAAACAGAATTGATTGATGCAATGGCAGCAGACGCTGGCATCACAAAAGCAGCGGCTAAGAAGTCATTGGAGTCTTTCTTAGGAAATGTTGAAGGTTCTTTGAAAAAAGGAAACAGAGTTTCTTTAGTAGGTTTCGGATCATGGTCCGTATCTAGAAGAAATGCAAGAGAAGGTAGAAACCCATCAACTGGAAAAACTATCC
>CAZDOW010000032.1:6945-35504 GCA_964507115.1 uncultured Maribacter sp. | reverse complement strand
TTTTAAAAAAATAAAATCATTTATTTCTTATGTCTTGGCTCTGAGGAAACAGTTAACTTCTTTCTTCCTTTAGCTCTTCTTCTAGCTATAACTTTTCTTCCATTTACGGAAGCCATGCGCTCTCTGAACCCATGTTTATTTTTTCTCTTCCTTTTTGAGGGCTGGTATGTTCTTTTCTGTCCGGGCATGTCTTAAAACCTTTACTTTGTTTGATGTCTTACAGAACTGCCTGTAAAACTGGGCGCAAATATACGAAGACTTTTTTCTTTAACAAGCCTTATCAAAAAAATATTTTTAGAATTCTTTACAGTCCAAAACCTAGCTTTTGCCTAATTTCGCAAGACTGAAATTTTGGTGTTATAATTCTATGTTTATAATACCAAATTTTAGCCTAAAAATAAGTAAACAAACAGTACCAAAGCACATAAATATGTTCAATAAAAACATCAAACTGGTTATAACAGGATTGATAGTAGCTTACGCGATATATCAATTTGTAGAAGGAGAAATAGGAAATGGTATATTTTTACTACTCCTCTCTTCTATTTTTATTTTTCTTTATTTTAGAAATGAAATTATTTTGTTGGCTTTTCTTAGGATGCGAAAGCAAGACTTAACAGGAACTCAAAATTGGTTAAGCAAAATTAAAAATCCTGAAGGTGCTTTAACTACCAAACAACAAGGATACTATAACTATCTACACGGAATTATTTTTTCCCAGACCAATCTAACACAGGCCGAGAAATACTTTAAGAAAGCCCTTAAGTTAGGATTAACTATGGACTACGATATAGCTATGGCAAAATTGAGCTTAGCGGGTATCTCTATGCAGAAAAGACGTAAAAGGGAAGCCACAATGCTTTTAAACCAAGCAAAAAAATTAGACAAGAACAATATGCTCACCGAGCAAATACGGATGATGCAACAACAAATGAAAAAGATTTAAGGTAAAAGCATCAAATAATAAACGAGCAATACATACCCCCATTTAGGAAAAATCAAACACCGCCTATTGTTTAAACTGAATCACCATTTGCGTTGTACTAGAACACCGCCTAAGCAAAAGTATTCTACTTTATCTGTTTACCTGGAATATGAGGCCTATTTTGATTCTTTGTAATATCCTTTGTTTGGAATCTCAATAGTGTACTTTTTTCTAGAATTGTTATTCAAATGAGGCTCTCGTAACCATGGATTATGCCTTTTTAATATTTTATAGTTTATCTCATATTTTTGAGAGAAGTCGGCAAAACTAGGCACCGGTTCATCGATTTCAACCGTAAAAGAAGGAACCGCGTTATACAAGTCCTCTTTTTCTAAATGAAAACCGTATTTCTCTGGATTCGAAAGTATTTCTTTAATAGCCATTATTCTAAATACGTACCTTCCGGTCTCCTGACCTAACAACAAATCGTAATAATCATCTACCTTTTGAATCCTCATGTACTTGTTAATACCTCCTGGTCCGGCATTATAGGTTGCCGCTGTTAAAGTCCAAGTTCCGTACTTGTCCTTCCATTTGTTTAGATAGTTACACGCTACTTGGGTAGATTTCTCTAAATGGTATCGTTCGTCAACATTGGAATTTACCTCGAGACCATATTCCCTTCCTGTTCCTGGCATAATCTGCCAAAATCCTGTAGCACCAGCAGGAGAGACCACATTGGTTAATCCGCTTTCAGCAACCGCTAAGTATTTAAAATCATCAGGGATACCATTCTTGGCTAAAATAGGTTCTATGACCGGAAAATATTTATGTGCCCTTTTCATAAGCAAAAGTGCATTGGACTGCCAATAGGTATTTACTAGAAACTCCCTATCCACACGTTCCATAACCTCCGGATCTTGCTGCGGAACTACTTCTCCTGCGAAATTTAGATCTTCAGGAATATCAATGGAAGAAATACGGTATTCATTAGCTACGCTTTTTTTGATACTATCGTTCACAACGGTGGTATCTGTTTTGCTAACTATATTGTTAGAATTAACGGCAAACAATAATGAGCCTGCTACAAAAAACACGCCCAAAAGCATTAAAATATTCTTAAGGATTTTCATACTATCTTAATTAGTTACTATCAAAGGTATTAATAGAACTGCCTTAATCCAAAATAATTGTAGGTAGGTGCTCGTTAAACCATTTTGCCCTGTGGATAATCATAGTGTGTGTGCCATTTTTTACGGTGAGACAATTCTTAATATTGGCAATTGGAAAAACAGCATCTTTATCCCCTTGTATATGAACCAACCCTGTTCTAGGTTCTATTTGTTTCCAGTTCACAAGTTCATGAATACACCAATCTATATAGGATTTATCCCTAATCGATAAATACTTCTCGTAAAGTGCTAATCTTTTAGTGACCGTTTCCCCGAAAGCATATTTGGTTAAAAGTTCTACATTGGTTACCAAGCCTGTGGGAAGTAATTTATGAATATTGGTATAGCGCGCAAACAACATTCTTTTCGGCAGCTCATGTTTGCTTTTAACACTTGAAACGATTATCACTTTCCCTACCGAGATGATTTTGGCTATCTCCTGAACCAATATACCGCCCAAAGAAACCCCAATTAAAACGGGATTTTTATGAACAATTAATTCAGACATTTGTTTTGCATAAGCGACGATATCCATACCCTTTGATGGTATGGACCATTCCAATAAATGAGTTTCAAACTGATCCGTTGGCAATTGAATAAATTCAAAAATAGAACTATTCGCCGCCATTCCAGGCATAAAATAAACGTGGGTCTTAGGCTTAAGCATAACTAGTAAACTACGGTAAAAAAATAGGAAATTAGCTATTTTATTAGTAATTTTATGCTTTACTTGTGATTATAAGTCCGTTTTTTTTCGGTTTCACATCAAGCACTATTATTTGTTTGAACAATTACGATTTTAAAATGTCGTAATTTTTTTGTCTTGAACCATAACTAAAATCAGCTATATGAGTGATGTACTAATTAAGGACAATGTTTTCTTGCGACAATTTGAAACAACTTTAGACGGTCATTTGGCTAAAATTGAGTATTCTTCTCAGGAAAGAAAGGTTTTTCTAACCAAGATTGTAGTGCCGGAAGAAATCACTCAAGATGGTTTTAATGAAAGCTTTATAAAAGCTGTGTTACACCATATACGGGAAAAAAACCTAAGAGTAGTGCCTACGAGTCCGCAAATTGCAGGATTTTTACGAAGAAATAGACAATACAAAGAGATGTTGCCGGTAGGCATCAGAATCTAACAAAAAAAACCTCTCCATCGAGAGGTTTTTTTATGAGTTTACGTTAAACTTTTGCATTTCTGTAAAGGCCATCGTAACCAAACCATCATCTGCTATTCCGTTTAGGATAATCGGGTGTATTGTATTTACCAAAGCAGGGTTCCAAGGTGTTTTTACTTTTACGTAGTTTTCTGTGAAACCATGAATATACCCTTCCTTGTTCTCGCCTTCAAAAAGTACGTTTAAATTTTGACCTAACTGACTTTCGTAAAAAGCTCTACGCTTTTTAACCGAAAGGCTTCTAAGCATTTTACTACGTTTGTTCCGTACGTTTTTAGTAACTACTCCTTTCATTTCCGCTGCTTCCGTATTATCGCGTTCAGAATACGTAAATACATGTAGGTAGGAAATATCCAATTCGTTTAGAAAATGATAGGTTTCCAAAAAATGATCTTCTGTCTCTCCAGGAAATCCGACAATGACATCTACACCAATACAACAATTAGGCATTACCGCCCTAATTCGTTGCACACGATTTGTGTACAATGCTGTCATATACCTTCTTTTCATTAACTTTAAGATAGTATCGCTACCGCTTTGCAGGGGAATATGAAAATGTGGCACAAAAGCGTTGCTTTGTGCTACAAAATCTATGGTTTCATTCTTTAAAAGATTGGGCTCTATGGAAGATATTCGAAGCCTTTTAATGCCATCCACGGCGTCTAGAGCTTCTACCAAATCCAGAAACGTATGTTCGTGCTTCTTGTTTCCAAATTCGCCTTTACCGTAGTCCCCAATATTCACACCAGTAAGCACTATTTCTTTTATACCTTGTGCGGAGATTTCTGAAGCATTTTTAAGGACATTCTCCAAGGCATCGCTTCTTGAAATACCCCTTGCTAATGGAATTGTACAATAGGTACACTTGTAATCACACCCGTCCTGCACCTTTAAGAATGCACGAGTCCTATCCCCAATAGCATAGCTACCGACATAAAAATCAGCATCTTCAATCTCACAGGAATGTACTTCTCCAAAATCGTTTTTGGACAAATCGTTGATGTAATCCCTAATTTTGAATTTCTCTGTAGCACCCAAAACCAAATCCACACCGTCCACAGAAGCTAATTCCTCAGGTTTTAACTGCGCATAACAACCTACTGCAGCAATAAAAGCCTTGGGGTTTCCTTTTTGCGCCTTCTTGACAATAGTTTTAAATTTTTTATCGGCATTGTCCGTTACCGAACAGGTATTAATGACATACATATCTGCCGCGTCCGAAAATTCAACTCGATCAAAACCTTCGTTTACGAAGTCTCTCGCAATAGTAGAGGTCTCCGAAAAATTGAGCTTACAGCCCAAGGTATAAAATGCTACTTTTTTTCTCAAAATATGCTCCCTATAGTTCCCATTAATAATTTCGCCACTTTTTGGTGATCTCAAAAACATGGTTCAGAATATCAGCCTCGACATTGTTAAACGCTACGCCCCGTCTTGCCATCATTACCTCTGCCGCTTCAAATGCTTTCTTAGGTAAATAGCTTGTAAAGCCCGAAGCGCCTCCCCAGCTAAAACTGGGAACAAAGTTCCTAGGAAACCCAGGCACATAGATGTTAGAATTTACCCCAATTACGGTCCCCGTGTTAAACATGGTGTTAATGGCTGATTTACTATGATCCCCCATCATAAGACCACAAAATTGCAGTCCAGTTTGCTCAAATTTTTCTGTAGCATAATTCCACATACGTACCTTGGCGTAGTTGTTCTTTAGGTTGGAATTATTGGAATCCGCTCCAATATTGCACCATTCGCCCAAAACGGCGTTCCCTAAATACCCTTCATGTCCTTTACTGGAATATCCAAAAATAACCGAATTACTAACCTCGCCACAAATTTTAGAATGGGGACCTATCGTAGTAGGACCATAGAGCTTCCCTCCCATTTTAACCACTGCATTATCACACAATGCCAATCCACCACGGATTAAGCTCCCTTCCCAAATTTCTGCATTTCTACCTATATAGATTGGACCATCAGTGGCATTAAGTATACTATATTCTACCGTAGCACCTTCTTCCAAGAAAATGCGTTCTGGATGGATAAGGCTATTGGTCTTGGATATTGGCTGACTCTTTCTACCTTTCGTTAGAAAATCAAAATCAGCTTCCAACGCCTCACCATTTTTTGAGAAAATATCCCATGTAAATTCAATATTTAATGGGTTATGCTTCAAAACTACGTGCTCAAAACCGGCTAGATCAAGCTCTTTTTGAATATTTCTTGTCCTATACCCAACCATTCTATCCTTATAAACAAGAACTTGGTTTTCAGTCAAATTATGGAGTGCAGACATAAGTACTGCATCAGGCAGAAATGATCCGTTAATACAAATAGTATCATCGCCGGCAATCAATGGGTACTTAACAGCAAGATACTCTTGGGTTACATAAGAAACCTTAGTTTCTAGATATCGTTCCCACTTTTCTCTAATAGTAAGTATTCCCAGTCTGATTTCGCCAACCGGTCTAGTGAAGGTAAAGGGCAAAAGATTATTCCTTTCAGAACCATCAAAAAGAACATAATTCATTACATACTGATTTTTAGCAAAATTAGGCAATCCAAATAGGATGTTATGTTTTTTTTGAACAAGGTGACCAAAACATAGTTATAATAAAAAAACGCCCATGATAAGATATCAAGGGCGTTTGTAACTGTATTAAGATACTCTTATTTTTCTTCTTCTTTTTCTTCTTCTTTGACCTCTGGCTCTGCCTTAGCGAACTTCTTGTACTTGCTTTTAAACTTGTCAATACGTCCTGCAGTATCCAAAAATTTAGCTTTTCCAGTGTAGAACGGATGTGAAGTTCTTGATATCTCCAATTTTACTAATGGATATTCAACTCCTTCAACCTCTACTGTTTCCTTAGTATCGGCAGTCGATTTCGTTAAGAATATCTCCTCATTGGACATATCCTTAAAGGCAACTAATCTATAATTTTCTGGGTGTATTCCTTTTTGCATGGTACTAAATATTTTACGCACCCATTCCAACGGGCACTTATTTTAAGTTTGCAAATTTAGTTAATTTCTATAAATGAGCAATTTATTATTCCAAAAATAAAATGAAAATAATTCGTAACTTTCATTGTAACAATAATCGTAGTATTGCTACTTATAAAATAATCAACCTTTAAAACTTATAAAATGGAAGAAAATTCACCTAAAACTGGAAAATTTGCATTAACGTATGGGCTTATCTTGGGAGGAATAAATCTGATTTTTATTCTTATGCTTTTTTCTATGGACATGCATTACCAAAATGAGTGGCCTACGCAGGTAATTGGAATTAGTCTTATGATAGCGATGATTGTCATTGGCATGATTCAATTTAAAAAAGCAAACAATGGCTTTATGTCTTTTGGACAAGCACTTAAAGTAGGGGTAGGAATTTGTTTAATTTCTGGAATAATTGGTGTCGTAGTTTCTCAAATCATGACGAATTTTATTGACCCTGACATGATTACTAAGGCGACAGAATTTGCAAGAACTAAGCTTATGGAAACTACAGCATTAACAGCAGAACAAATTGATGCGCAGATTGAAATGGCGCAAAAGTTTCAGACTCCCGTAATGCAAATCGTATTTGGTTTGGTTATTAATATTGTTTTAGGATTTATATTATCTATAATACCCGCATTGGTATTAAAAAAACAGGAAATTCTAGACTAAGTTTGTACTTTTGAAGGGAATTCTTTAAGCAACCAATGCAACTATCCATTGTTATCCCTTTATTAAACGAAGAAGAATCGCTCCAAGAGCTACATGCTTGGATTGTATCTGTGATGCAATCCAAGCATTTTTCTTATGAGATTTTGTTCGTTGACGACGGCAGTACAGATACTTCCTGGGATATTATTACTGGTCTTTCAGCTGAAAACCCTAACGTAAAGGGAATCCGGTTTCAACGTAATTTTGGAAAATCACAAGCATTACATGCTGGTTTTAAAGCAGCAAAAGGGGAAGTCATCATCACTATGGATGCTGACCTACAAGACAATCCGGAAGAAATACCCGAACTTTTTGACTTAATACAACTAGAGGGATACGAACTTATTTCTGGATGGAAAAAAAAGCGTTACGACTCTATCCTCTTTAAAAATTTACCTTCAAAACTATTTAATTGGGCGGCTCGTAAGACTTCCGGGGTTCAACTTCACGATTTTAATTGTGGCCTAAAAGCCTATGACCGCACTGTTATAAAAACGATAGAGGTATCCGGAGAAATGCATCGGTATATTCCCGTTTTGGCAAAAAATGCAGGCTTTTCCAAAATTGGAGAAAAAGTGGTAAAACATCAATCCAGAAAATATGGTAGAACAAAATTCGGGATGGAACGATTTATCAACGGGTTTTTAGATTTAATAACCATCTGGTTTGTTTCCAAATTCGGCAAAAGACCTATGCATTTATTTGGTGCTCTTGGTGTGCTCATGTTCATTATCGGGTTTGGTTTTGCTATTTACTTAGGTGTAGACAAACTCTTCATTAATCCCTTTGGAAGATTAATAACCAATAGGCCACAGTTCTATATAGCCCTAACCTCTATGGTCATTGGAACACAACTATTTTTAGCAGGATTTTTGGGCGAAATAATGATTCGTTCCGAAAAACAGGAAAAAAGATATGTTATTTCCGACAAGATTGCCTTATAAATTACTTCAGAAATTATATTTCTTTGTAGATTTAAATCATAAACAAAATATACCTATTACATGGATAATATCCTTGATACTGCCAAAAGCTGGATGACCGATTTTTTTGATCCGTCCGTAAAAAAAGAAATACAACAGTTAATAGATACCGATACCGAGGAACTCAAAGACCGTTTTTATAAGCAAATGGAGTTTGGTACCGGTGGTATGCGCGGTATAATGGGTGTTGGCACCAACAGAATCAATAAATATACTTTGGGAAAAAGCACCCAAGGACTTAGTAATTACTTGAATAAAGTATATGCAGGAACAGAAATTAAAGTGGTCATCGCTTTTGATTGCCGGCACAATAGCGATACCCTTGCCAGAACAGTAGCCGAAGTATTTTCTGCTAACGGTATAAAAGTGTATCTCTTTTCAGATTTGCGCACCACGCCGGAACTTTCCTTTGCTGTACGGCACTTAAATTGTCAAGCGGGAATCGTACTCACAGCATCGCACAATCCTCCAGAATATAATGGTTACAAAGTTTATTGGACGGATGGTGGACAAATAGTACCGCCCCAAGACGAGAAAATCATTGCTGAAATTAATGCATTACCCTTTGAGAATATTAAGTTCAAGGCAGATGAAAGTCTCATTGAGGTTATAGACAAGGAAGTTGACGAAGCGTTTATCCAAGCCTGTGTAACTAATGGTAATTTCAATGCCGAAGGAAAAGACGATTTCAAAATTGTGTTTACCTCCTTGCACGGAACTTCCATAACCGCCATCCCAGAAGTCTTAAAACGCGCAGGATATAAAAATGTAACAATTATAGCCGAGCAAGCCGAACCTGACGGGGATTTTCCCACCGTAAAATCACCCAACCCAGAAGAATCGGAAGCGCTCTCCATGGCCGTTAAAAAAGCCGAAGAAATAGGCGCCGACATGGTCGTGGGAACAGATCCTGATAGCGACCGTTTGGGTATTGCAGTACGCAATTTGGAAGGAAAAATGGAAATCGTGAACGGAAACCAAGCAATGGTACTCATGACAAAATTTCTACTCGAAAAAAGAAAACAAAAAGGTTTTAAAGGCAACGAATTTATTGCCACCACCATTGTATCTACACCAATGATGGAATCTATGGCAAAAGCCTACGGTGTAGAATTTAAGACAGCGCTGACCGGATTCAAATGGATTGGCAAAATGATAAAAGATTTTCCTGAGTCCGATTTTATAGGTGGAGGTGAAGAAAGTTTTGGGTATATGGTAGGAGATTTTGTAAGAGACAAGGATGCCGTGACCTCTACCCTACTTGCTTGTGAAATTGCTTCTCAAGCGAAAGCAAACGGAAGTTCCTTCTACAAGGATTTAATTGACTGTTATGTAGATTACGGTTTTTATAAAGAACACTTAGTATCCATTACCAAAAAGGGAATTAGTGGAGCAGAAGAAATCAAACAGATGCTGAAAGATTTTAAAGAGAATCCAGTAGCATCCGTTGCGGGTTCTAAAGTAAAATGGATAGAGGACTATAACACCGCTACAGCCAAAAATGTGCTTACTGGGGAAGAAAAAGTGATTGATATACCAAAATCCAACGTATTAATTTATGAAACAGAAGATGGTACTAGAGTAGCGGCAAGACCCAGTGGCACGGAACCCAAGGTCAAATTCTATATCAGTACCAATACCAAGTTGGACGCAGCAGCCGATTATAAAAAAGTAGCCGCAGAATTGGATGCCAAAATACAGAGCATTCTTAGCGAGCTTAAATTAGGGTAATGGATTATTTTAAAAAAATTCTTCGTTTTGCGAGGCCTTACCGAAAATACGGGTATCTGAATATTTTCTTTAATGTCCTGTACGCTTTGTTCAGCGCGTTATCCTTTGCGGCCTTGATTCCTATGCTTAATGTTTTATTTGAGCAAACGAAACCGGTAGAAAAACTCCCTGTATTTGAGGGAATAAGTAATGCCAAAGACTATTTTATAGATTATTTGGGCTACCATGTCACTCAATATGCTGGTCAGGATAAAATGAAAGCGCTAATCCTAGTTATTGGTCTAATCTTAGTATTGTTCCTGCTTAAGAACCTTTTCAATTATCTAGCTATGTACTTCATTACTTTTTTAAGGAATGGTGTGCTAAAGGATATTAGGAATAGTATGTACCGTAAAATTACCGAGTTGCCCATTTCTTATTATTCCGAAAAGCGAAAAGGAGACGTCATCGCAAGAATATCTTCAGATGTTCTCGAAATTCAACATTCTTTCCTCTCTATTTTGGAACTTATTGTACGTGAGCCTCTTACGATTTTATTCACTATACTCATCATGTTCGGCATCAGTGGAAAATTAACCTTATTCGTCTTTATATTTATACCAATTGCCGGAATGATTATTTCTAGAATAGGTAAGTCCCTAAAAAATAAATCTGATAATGTGCAACGGGAACAGGGCGAATTTCTATCCATAATAGAAGAAACTTTAGGTGGACTCAGAGTCATAAAAGCCTTTAACTCGGAATCCCGTTTTTACAAAGCTTTTAGCGCCTCAACTACCCGTTTTTTCCATTTTAGTAATACTTTATTGAATCGACAAAATTTAGCCTCTCCAACCGGGGAGTTTTTAGGTATTCTCGTCATAGGTGTTTTATTATGGTTCGGCGGAAAAATGGTATTGGTCGATGAAACTTTAGACCCTTCCTCTTTTATTGCCTATATGGGACTGGCCTACAATATACTAACCCCGGCAAAAGCAATTAGCAAAGCATCCTACGGAGTTAAAAAGGGAAATGCAGCAGCAGAACGTGTTCTAGAAATATTGGAAACAAAAAATTCGATTGCAGAGATTGAAAATCCTATTGAGAAATCGGTCTTTGAAAATAACATCACCTTGGAAAATATTTCCTTTAAATATGAAGATGAATATGTATTAAAAGACTTTAACCTAAATGTTCCCAAAGGAGGAACCGTTGCGCTCGTAGGTCAATCCGGCAGTGGTAAAAGCACTATTGCTAATTTAGTAACGCGTTTTTACGATGTAAACCAAGGGAATATCAAAATTGATGGTATCGATATAAAGGACTTGTCAAAGAAATCGCTTCGAGGTATCTTGGGGCTAGTTACACAAGATTCTATCCTATTTAATGATACGGTACAGAATAATATTGGCTTAGGAAAAGAAAGTGCTACCCTAGAGGAAATTGAGGAAGCAGCTAAAATTGCCAATGCGCATGATTTTATTATGGAATTGCCCAAGGGATATAATACCAATATTGGTGATAGTGGAAACAAGCTTAGCGGCGGTCAGAAACAACGACTCTCTATTGCACGAGCGGTACTTAAAAACCCACCCATTATGATTTTAGACGAAGCCACCTCGGCTTTGGATACGGAAAGTGAAAGATTAGTGCAAGATGCATTGGAAAAGATGATGAAAAACCGCACGTCCATCGTCATTGCCCACCGTCTTTCCACGATACAGAATGCCGACAACATTGTTGTGCTTAAAAAAGGAAGTATTGTAGAGCAAGGTTCGCATACAGAACTGTTGGATAAAAAAGGAACTTACAAGAAACTCGTAGACATGCAATCGTTAGGTTCCCTGTAATCCTATATAATAATTCGGTCTAGTCAAGACAGCTTACTACTAGATTTTGAAAGAAGTTGGCAGTGTGCATGCAACACTTACGCAAATTCAATCTCAAAAAAACGTAATCAAGCACTATTCTAAATAAATCGGACTTAACGCGTTAAACCTTTTTGTAACTTAAAGGTCAAAGTAAGCAAACACAGGATATTTGATTTCCGAAAAAACACTGTTAACGGAGTTAAAGGTAAAAGAAACTCGAGCCCAAGCATTCGATGTTGTAGTTAATACCTACAAGGAACGCCTCTATTGGCATATCCGTAGAATTGTCTTGAACCATGATGATGCCGATGATGTGTTGCAAAACACTTTTATTAAAGTGTTCCGTAATATCGACGGTTTTAAAGGCGATAGCAAACTGTTCTCTTGGATGTACAGGATTGCGACCAACGAATCACTTAGCTTCTTAAAACAGAAGTCAAAAAAACTAGGATTGCGCGATGCGGCGTATCAAGACAAACTAATTAACGATTTACAGGCGGATGTATATTTTGAAGGAGATGAAATTCAGCTACAGTTACAAAAAGCGATAGCTACCCTTCCCGAAAAACAAAAACTAGTTTTTAATATGAAATATTTTGAGGAATTAAAGTATGAAGAAATATCAGAAATTTTAGGAACGAGTGTAGGAGGCTTAAAAGCCTCATACCATTTGGCTGTTAAAAAAATGAAAGCATACTTAAAAGAGAGTTAGCCCTTACAAAGAATTAAGTGACAAGGAAATAGAATGGAGAAATTTAATAAAAATAATCCTTTTAAAACGCCGGAAAATTACTTTGATAATGTATCAAATTCACTTTCCAGTAGGTTATCGGAAGAAAAAAAACAACTTCCCAAAGAAGATGGTTTTATTCTGCCCAAAGGCTATTTGGATACCCTAAATGAAACAATACAGGATAAACTAACTCCAAAAGAAAACAAGGTAATACAGCTAAAACCTAACATGTACTACTACATGGCAGCAGCTTCTATTGCAGCCATATTTATTTTAGTTTTTGGTCTTTATTGGAACACCCCAAAAGAACCAACCTGGGATAATGTGGTAAATACAGATATAGAATCTTACTTTGATGACAATGGATTTGGACTTACCTCCTACGAAATAGCGGAAGTGATTCCGGTTGAAGGTTTAGAAATAAATAATTTTTTGGAAACGCAACTCAACGAAGAGAATATTTTAGATTACCTAAATGATCACACCAGTGATTTTGAAGAACTAAATTTAGAAGACTATGAATAGGTTAATTATTATTATAGCAATACTTTATGCAAGCGTTAGCGTTGCCCAACATAAAGGAAATAGAGAGAAAATAAAATCTCTGAAGGTGGCTTTTATCACTGATCGTTTAGAACTCACAAGTAAAGAGGCACAGCAATTTTGGCCTGTTTATAATGAGCATGAGGGGAAAATGGAAGTTTTACGCGATAAAGAACGATCTCAAATAAAAAATAAGATGAGAGATGCTGCTGGCTTAAGTGATAAAGAAGCAGAAATCTTATTGGAACAGTTTATAGGTTTTAAAGAAGAAGCGGAGAAGCTAGATAAGTCGTTTATAAACGATTTAAAGAATGTTATAACTCCAAAAAAGACATTGTTACTACTAAGGTCAGAAGAAGAGTTTAAACGTCAATTGATAAGGCAATACCGTCAAAATAGAGGAGGAAGGTAATAGTTGAATATAAGGAGGACGAAAGATAATAGGATACAGTAGCTTTAAGTAAAATAGTACCGTAACAGTTCGTAGTTATGTTTACTATCTAATATTCTAGATAACTTTGTATTCTTTATTAAGTATGCAATACAACTTGTGTTTAAAACCTAAGTCAATAGAATCTGCAAGCATCTATCTAAAGGTCAACTTAGCAATCCTATCCCTGCCAGCTGCATAAGCAATAGAATCGTTTTGAAAGCGAAGAGTATAAAAAGATTCTTCTGACAGTTGTTTCCAAGACTGCCCTTTATCACTTGAGTAGGCAATTCCTGTAAAGCCAAGAGCGACGATACCTAATCCTTCTGTTCCTGGTACAAACTGGATACAGCTTCTATAATTTGGCAAAGAACCATCTGCCATTAGCTCCCAAGTTTTACCGCCATCCAAGGTTATCGCTTTATTGGCAGTATTACCTTCTGGGTTGGTATAATCACCTCCAATAGCAACACCTAAATTTTCATCATAAAAATCAATGGAATAGATACCTTCTGTGGGTTCTGCTTTTGCTATGGGCGTAGTTTGGACTTCCCAAGTATGCCCTTTATCGGAAGAATACAAGATTCGTTTTGTCGTTGCTACCCAAGTAGCATCACCCAATACTTTTATATTTGTATTACTGGCCGCAAAGGCGCCTTCTCCTTCAATTCCTTCAGGGAGTTGATCACAACTTAGCTTATTCCAAGTACGCCCCCCATCCCTAGTAATAATAATTGAAAAACAGCCATTTAGGGTATCTCCTGCTGCAATTCCCTCTTTGTCATTCCAAAAGGTCATCGCATCATAAAATACGCCTTCTTCCTCCTCTTTATATACCAGTTCCATTTTACCTGTATCTCCTGTTTTGTAGAGCAACGCAGGATTTTCAACGGTGAGCATAAAAAAATCTGTAGACGTATGTGCAACTGCGCGGAATTCGGGAATTGTAGTTTGGTATTTTTCAACATTAACCCTTACTTTTCCTGTAAGTAAATCAATAGACCCAAAAGTCCCTTTGTTGGCTGCAAAAGCCAAACTAGTACCCATGAGTTCTATCGCACGAATACTTAAGGAATCTGAATACAAAGTTTCAATCTCCACTGCCGAAAAAGGAAGTTTCTTGGGTATTTCCGTACAGGAGAAAAGAATTAAAAGACTAAAAACTATGATTAATTTTTGCATACCCAAAAATAGCACAAAAAATCAAAGCTCCTTCCTCAGGATTTCTATATGCCGTATCAGTCGTTTTACATCAATAGCCAAGGTCCCATTGTAAACTCCACGTATGTAACCTTCTTTATCTACCAAAATAAAGTTTTCTGTATGAATGAAATTACTTGCGTCTTGGGTTTTTACAAAATCCTCATCTGCAAAGTAGCCGTTCCTAGCGATATCATATATGGCATCAGTATCACCGGTAACCAAATTCCATTTTGGTAGGTTTATTTCATTCTTTTGCGCATACACAGCTAATTGATCTACAGTATCATTCCATGGCATAACCGAATGTGATAGTAGCATTATATCTGGATTATCGTGGTATGTATCTCTTAGTAGTCCCATATTTTTAGTCAAATTGGGACAAATGCCAGGACAAATAGTAAAAAAGAAATCTGCTACATATATTTTACCTTCAAAGGTTTTGTTGGTTACCTCCTCCCCTTTTTGATTTGTAAATGAAAACGCTGGAATTTTATGTGTTCCTTTTTCCCATTCTGGGGTAAAAATTGCTGAGTTAAAATAGGGAAGTTTTGAAATCTCCATTTTTTCTACAATCTCTATTTTTTCATTTTCCTTTTCTCTTCGGCCACAAGAAGCAAGCACGGTAACCACAACGAGGAATAAAAAAGAGTTATTTAAGTTCATTGGAATTAGTGTTTAGAGTATAACATTTCTTAAGGCCAATGAGACCAAAACGTTCACTGTTTTTAACTACATAATTTGCTCTTATTTTTCCACTATCTGTCCACATGCGTTGGCTTCCTATTTCTTTTCCGTTGGAATAGTTAAATTCTCTAAGAAGTTGCCCGTTTTTGTGCCATTCCTTTCTGCTTCCAAGGTATTCTCCTTTTTCATTAAAGTGATAATCGAACTTTTTAGCCCCATCTTCCCAATAGCCCAAATGATTACCAATTTTTACCCCTTTTGCGTAACTACGACTTTGTAAAAGTTTGCCATTAGGATGCCATTGTTTTTCAAAGCCATCTTTACGACCTTCTTTGTACTGCAAGTTCATCTGTAAGGATGCATCATCATATTTTGAAACTAGTAGTCCGCTAAATGGATTCTTTTGATAGTGCAATACTCCGTTTATCATTTCAAGTTCTAAACTGGCTTTATCAACTACTAACTCCTCTCCTTCGCACGAAAGAAGCCAAATGAAAGAATATAGTAGTACTAAAAGAATCCTCATGTGCTTATTGACTTACATTGCCTGCTGTACCGTAAAAACCATTCCCATTCAAATAAGGGTCCGCATCAGTAATATGATAGTGATAAATACCATCAGGGAATTCTGCTGTAGCACTTATATGCCCGTGAAAATCATCTAAATCATCATTGGCAATGGTAAGACCATTTTCTACTGGGCCATAAACTGGGAAACCATCAGAAAGTAACCCTAGAAAAGCATCCGCTCCAAATTCGGAAGTTAGAAATGTTGGTTCAATGTGGTAATGATATTGTCCTGTATTCTGTGGGTGACCTAACCATTGATCAAAACTATTTATCTCATTAGTTAAAGCCTGATTATTAGGTCCTGCATATTGATTAAAAAAAACAACGCCATTTCTAGAAATACCTATTGGTCCGAGAGGAGTGGTTTCGTTAGTTGTTGACGCTCTAGGGTTAAGCGGTATGGTAAACATAATATTCTGTTCTGCAATTCTATTCGGATTCAAATTAAACGCAGTATTGTCTCCAATGTATGCTTCGTACAATTCATTAGCGGTATCCCAATAGGGACTTTTATGATTTGGAAGGTCGGTGGTTGTGAAAATTACGTTATCACCGTTTATTTCATACGTAAGGTCAGTACCTGAAAATAATTCTAAAACACTATTGATGTCGTATACGGTGCTATCCGTAGTTACATCAGTATCTGCATCTTCGATTTCATCGGTATCAGCAATTATATCATCGCTATTATCACTTGAACAAGAAATAATAGGCATGCCTACGAATAGTATACTAAGCAAAAAAGAATTTATATATTTCATTTTAAAAGAATATTAGGTTTGTAAAAATGTTACTTGTTACGTTGTCAATTTCTAATAATTTCTAGCTCGTTAATTAATTTTTCTTTTTTAATACTACGCACTTCACTCAATGGCAGTTGATTTGTATCCAACATGTTGATATCCTCCAACGGGTCTGCACTCAAATCATATAAAGCCTCTGTATTATCTGAAAATAAAATGTATTTATGGGTTGCATTTCTAATCGTATAATCTGATCCACCAGAATCCTGTCCTACCTCGGTATACACAAATTCTCTAATACCTAAATCACCACTATTCAACAAACTTTTAAAACTTTTACTATCATAGATTTCACTTATACCGGTGCCGGCCATATCTGCTATGGTTGCAAATAGATCAGTTGTTCCGATAAGTGCATCTTCGGTTTGATTGGTGCGGCTAACCGTTGCACCTGAAACGACCATGGGCACATTTATCCCTCCTTGATAAACCGTTCCTTTAACACGTCTATTGGGATAATCTTGCTTCACTTGATTTGGAGTACCATTGTCGCCAATAAAAACGATAATTGTATTGTCTTTTTCTTCTTGACTCATTGAGGCCAATAATCTACCCATTTCGGTATCCATGGCTTCCAAAGAAGCCATATAATATGGTATTGGATTTGCATCAATACTAGCTTGGTCTTCTGCCAGTACCCCTTGTGAATGTAAATCGGTAGGAGGCAAATGAAAAGGCGTATGCGGTGCATTATATGCCAACCATAAAAACCATGGTTTAGTCTGATTGTTCACCCAATTAATTGCTAGATCAGTGAATTTTGTGGTTGTATACTCAGTTGATATAACCCTATTTCCGTTTTCTACTAAACTCCAGTTGGAATAGTTTGAAACACCTCCACTTAGAAAACCAGCGTAATAATCAATACCCATTGCTATAGGATGGTCAATATCTCGTGATAAGTGCCATTTACCAATTACTGCGTGGCTATATCCTTCATTGGTGTTCTGATCCAAATATTGTTGAATAGAAGTTTCTGACGTAGCTAGAACGTCATCTACTTTAAGAACATTGGTTCTAAACCCATATTTACCAGTTAATATACTAGCCCTTGTAGGCGTGCACGTGGGATAGGACCAGACGTTGTTAAAGCGTATACCTGATGAAATCATTTGCTGAAGATTAGGCATATTGGGTTTTATGCTACCCAAATTATAACCAGGACTTGCATCTAAGCCCATATCATCTGCTATAATTAATAAAATATTAGGCGTAGAACTGTCTGTTGTCAAATCTTCAGATAAAGCCGCATCATCACCAGTACCCAGGGTAGAATCAGCGATAGAGTCAGTCGAACATGATATTAGGATGAATATAGGTGCTAATAATAGTCTGTTTAATTTCATAAAATTAATTGGGTATCTTTTTATGGATAAAATCGCTTTTTCTTTATATAAATTAAATCTGTGCTATATTTAGAAACATAGTTTAGGAAACCCATTGCGCTTCTGACTATCGAATTAGGAAAAGGTTTAATACGATCTTAAAAAAGAAACAATACCTTTGCAGCCTTAATTTTTAAGAATGAAACTGCACAGAAATCTAGTATTTGCCGTAATCGATGCTTTGAATTTAATATTCAATGAGAAAGAATATGCCGATAAAGTCGTACAAAAAGTATTGCGTTTTGATAAGCGCTGGGGTGCTAGAGATAGAGGTTTTATTGCGGAGACTACCTATGAAATGGTACGATACAAGCGTCTTTATACAGAAATCGCAGATGTAAAGGAGCCTTTTAGTAGACCAGATTTATTTCGTATGTGGGCTGTTTGGGCGGTACTCAAAGGGGTTGCTTTACCGGATTGGAAACAAATAGAACCTACTCCAGAACGTCGTATAAAAGGGAAATTCGATGAGCTTTCCAAGATTCGAAAATACCGTGAAGCGGTGCCAGATTGGATAGATGAACTTTGTGAAAAATCCCTTGGTGAAAAATTGTGGACGGCAGAAATAGCAAAACTAAACGAACCCGCGCAAGTTATCCTTAGAACAAATACGCTAAAGATAACCAGAGAAGAATTAAGAAAAGCCCTATTAGACGAAGGTATTGTTACCGAAGCAATTAAAGGTTATGATTCTGCACTTCGCTTACCAGAAAGAGCTAATGTTTTTGTAACAGAATGTTTCAAAAAAGGATTCTTTGAGGTACAGGATGCCTCTTCTCAATTGGTAGCTGCCATGCTAGATGTAAAACCTGGACAACGGGTTGTAGATACCTGCGCAGGAGCTGGTGGAAAATCACTACACCTTGCCGCATTAATGGAAAACAAAGGACAGCTGATTGCGATGGACATTTACGGTTCTAAACTAAAAGAATTAAAGCGACGTGCCAAAAGAAATGGTGCCCACAATATAGAGCCTAGGGAGATTGATTCTACCAAGGTATTCAAAAAGCTATACGGAAGTGCAGACCGCGTTCTTATAGATGCACCATGTACTGGTTTAGGGGTGATTAGAAGAAATCCTGATACCAAGTGGAAGATGCAACCAGAATTCTTAGAGAAGATTACCAAAATCCAACGAGAAATTTTAGGTAGCTACAGTAAAATCTTAAAGCCTGGCGGTAAAATGGTATACGCTACCTGCTCTATACTTCCACAGGAGAATAACGATCAGGTGAAGTCCTTTTTATCTAGTGAAGAAGGTACGGACTTTTCCATCATCAGCGAGAAGAAAATATACGCCTCTAAAAGTGGTTTTGATGGATTCTATATGGCCTTGTTGGAAAAAAAACTAGTATAAATTGTAAGCGGTAAGTCAATTTATATCCAATTAAGTCTTTAAACCAGATTGAAACAGGTTTAATCAAACAATCCAATTTGCTTTCGCGCCATTTTTGTGGTGCTGTCGGTTTTGGTTACGGAACTCGCTTGATGCTTGTTACCCCAACGTTGCATAGACTTGACAACAGGAAGAAGTGATTTACCCAATGGTGTTAGGGAGTACTCTACCCTAGGTGGAATTTCAGGAAAGGATTTTCGTTCCAAAATTCCAGATTTTTCCAATTCCTTCAATTGCTTACTTAACATTTGTCGATTAATACCCTCCATTTCCTTAAGCAACTTAGTAAACCTATTTGTTCCTTTAGATACTTGGAACAAAATAATCGGCTTCCACGTACTCCCTATGTATTGCATACAATGGGTTACCGAACATGAAGTAAAAGCTGCTTCTTTTTTAATGGCCATATAACATCGTTTATCGTATTGACTCAACTACTTGGAGCCGATTATGCTAAAATAGCATACTCGGTTCTATTTTCATACTAATTCATATTCCATTAGAAAGAAGAAATTAAAAAGTTCAAACAACTCCGCTCTTACTTCATCCTTTTTCAAAGGAAAACGAATAGGGTAGCTTCACATTAGTCGAAAACATAGTCCCCTAAGGTTGAATTTTAAAGTTTCTTTAGCTAGCGAACGCCGCTTAAATCCTTAACTTTATTTAAAAATCTAAGTAGGGATACAATTATAACTAATGACAGCAAAAACCACAAAGTTCCTTGGACTTTTACTAGTCTTAACCACCAGCATTCTTTATGCACAGGACGACCACTATTCTTTTAAGGAAGGGGATTACAACGGTATTGGAAAATGGTATAAAGGAAGGGAAATTTCCCATGTCATGGGATACCAAGGCATGTCATGGTTAGAGCGAGACGAACGGGAGGCGGAGGAAAACACCTCTAAACTTTTGGCAAACATGAATATAAAAAAAACAGATGCCATTGCTGATATTGGTGCAGGCTCTGGATACCATGTGTTTAAAATGGCCAAAATAGCAGCATTGGGTACTATTTATGCCGTTGATATACAAGACGAAATGTTAGCCTCTATGGAAAACAAAAAAGCCGATGGTAAATTCACCAATGTAACATTGATAAAAGGAAGCGAAAAAAGCGTGAACCTTAAACCTAATTCACTAGATAAGGTCCTTATTGTAGATGTGTATCACGAAATGAATTTCCCATATGAGATGATGGCTTCGCTTAAGAATGCGATGCGAAGCGATGGTAAATTGTATTTAATAGAATACCGAGGCGAAGACCCTGATGTACCTATTAAAAAATTACATAAAATGACCGAAGCCCAAGCCGTAAAAGAAATGCGAGCCGTGGGACTCCAACTTGCAGAAAATATCACTAACCTACCTTGGCAACATTGCATGGTATTTGTAAAGAGCGATGAGAAGTAGTCTAAAAATTGAAGTAGTTAATTAATATGGTTTTTTGAAACCAATAGCGATGCCATATCAAGTAAAACATTTTATATCCATTCTATTACTTACCAGCACTATGACAGCACAGACCATTGTAAACTTTAAAGAAAATGCAAGCATTAAAAACTGGTATGTAGTTGATGATGTAGTCATGGGTGGTCGTTCTTCTGGCACGTTTGGCCTTTCCAAAGAAGGCTACGGGAAGTTTTCAGGAGAGATTTCCTTAGAAAACAATGGCGGCTTTTCCTCTGTTCGCTATGCTTTGGAAACCTTAAACGTACGCCCAGAAAGTAAAATTCGCATTCATTTAAAAGGCGATGGCAATTCTTATCAGTTTCGGGTAAAAGACAAGCGCCGGCAGTACTATAGCTATATCACCCAGTTTGAAACTACCGGAGACTGGCAAAGTATTGAAATTACTTTAGCGGACCTCTACCCCACGTTTCGTGGTAGAGAATTGGACATACCCAATTTTAATCATAATACCATAGAAGAACTACGATTCTTAATTGGCAATAAAAAGCCGCAAAAATTTCAATTGTTATTGGAATCAATTGAAGTGTTTTAGTATTTTTAAAATGGAAACAAATAAACCTGAATTAGGTTTATTTAACAAAACAACCCTATTTTAAACTACATTTTTTAGCGGTTGCACATCTAGAAGAAGGTAAAGCGCGATTTAGAGTAGTACTCAAAAACTAAGAATACTAGATTATAGCTAATTCCTAACGGTTTGAGAGTTTTCTCCTATCATTTCATTAATCCCAAGAGGAATTAAAATATCTGGAGTTACAAAATATGTATATCTTACTAGCAGTTTCTAACGCCTAAAACGATACTAATGAAAAAAGTACTACTGCTCTTTTTGTTTATTGGACTCACTTCTTGTTTTTTATTCCAGGAAAACGGGATTATTTTTAAAATAGAGAATAATTCAGATTTTCCAATTACCAATATAAAATTTACCACAACCAAAAATTTGGATAGTATCACTTTTGACAAAATTTCACCCAATGACTTTCGTGAAGACTTCTTATCCATGAAACATAATACATCAGATGGTTCTTATACCCTGTCATATATTCAAAAAGATAGTAACATAGTAGAGACCGGCACTGGGTACTATACTAATGGAGGTTCTATGGATAGCTGGATTCGGTTTGAAATCAATAACGACACTACAACGGCAAAATTCGGAACATTCCCCGAATAGTAAATCCATTCTTATCCTAACTAAATACTATCAACATTATTGGTTGAAAACTGTTTTAAACCCATCATTAGAATCAAGCTTAAAACCGTAAATTTGCACTTTCCATTTTCTAACAGAACCACACCAATATGATTCATTTCTTTGGAGACATGGCAAACAAGGTTTTTGCTGTCCAAACTGCTCAAGAAATTACCACAGTAGATATAGAAAAGTTAACATGGTTGTTCGGCAACAAACCTAACTTACACACGGCG
This sequence comes from uncultured Maribacter sp., assembly GCA_964507115.1. Classification (GTDB taxonomy): domain Bacteria; phylum Bacteroidota; class Bacteroidia; order Flavobacteriales; family Flavobacteriaceae; genus Maribacter. The sequence goes on along the minus strand of CAZDOW010000032.1, from coordinate 13,303 downwards.
TTCTTAGACGCCTTTTTTGTTGGTCCGCGCGCGGCAATGGTCACACCTTGGAGTACGAATGCAACTGAGATTACCCAGAACATGGGGATTTCTGGAATTATCCGTATCGAGGAGTTCAACGCTTCATCAGAAGGCTATACCGACTTTGATCCCATGCTTTATCAAAAATATGATGGGTTAAATCAGAATATTTTTCAAATCGATGTACTACCTGAAGCTATTTTAGAGATTGATGATATTGCCGCATATAACCAACAAGAAGGCCTAGCATTAAGCAATGAGGAAGTAGACTACCTGAAAGGCCTATCCAAAAAAATGGGCAGAAAGATGACTGATTCCGAAGTCTTTGGTTTTAGTCAAGTCAACTCGGAACACTGTAGACATAAAATATTCAACGGTACTTTTGTAATTGATGGTCAGGAAATGCCTTCCTCACTTTTCAAACTCATCAAAAAGACCGCCAAGGAACATCCAAACGATATTGTTTCAGCTTATAAGGACAATGTTGCCTTCGTAAAGGGTCCCAAAGTGACACAGTTCGCACCAAAAACTGCGGATAAGCCCGATTTTTATCAGGAAACCGAATTCAATTCCGTTATTTCAATAAAAGCAGAAACGCACAACTTCCCCACCACAGTAGAACCTTTCAATGGTGCTGCAACAGGTTCCGGCGGCGAGATTAGAGACCGACTAGCAGGAGGAAAAGGTTCACTCCCATTGGCGGGTACAGCAGTTTACATGACTGCACTTTCCAGATTAGAAGAAGATAGACCATGGGAAAAAGGTATGGCGGAGCGTGCATGGCTCTACCAAACGCCAATGGATATTCTTATAAAAGCTTCCAACGGAGCATCTGATTTTGGTAATAAATTCGGTCAACCCCTAATTACAGGTTCAGTGCTAACTTTTGAGCATGATGAACGTAACGATATTAGCCTGAATGTAGCTGAAAACACGAACAAAAAAAGACGACTTGGCTACGATAAAGTAATAATGCAAGCCGGTGGTATCGGATACGGAAAAGCGGAACAGGCTCTAAAAGACAAGCCAGAAATTGGTGATAAAATCGTAATTCTTGGTGGCGATAATTATCGTATTGGAATGGGTGGTGCTGCTGTATCTAGTGCAGACACTGGAGAATTCAGCTCCTCAATAGAACTCAACGCTATACAACGTTCCAACCCTGAAATGCAAAAACGGGCTGCCAATGCCATTCGTGGTATGGTGGAAAGCGATGAAAATCCTATTGTTTCCATTCATGATCATGGCGCAGGCGGCCATCTTAACTGCCTATCGGAACTAGTAGAAGAAACCGGTGGAAAAATAGATTTGGATAAGCTCCCTTTGGGCGACCCTACCCTATCGGCCAAAGAAATAATAGGAAACGAATCCCAGGAACGAATGGGCTTGGTTATTGGAAAAAAAGATGTAGCCCTGCTGCAGCGCATCGCAGATCGCGAGCGTTCCCCAATGTATGAAGTGGGTGATGTTACAGGGGATGACAGATTTACGTTTGAATCGGCCACAACAGGAGAAAAACCGATGGATGTACATCTAACAGATATTTTTGGAAGCTCTCCTAAAACCATATTAACAGATACCACTATAAAAAGGAACTACACAGCTCCCGAATACGAATTAGAATTTTTTCATGAGTACTTGGAGCAAGTATTGCAACTAGAAGCGGTTGCTTGTAAGGACTGGTTAACGAACAAAGTGGATAGATGTGTAGGCGGAAAAGTAGCCAAACAGCAATGTGTGGGACCCTTACAATTACCACTGAACAACTGTGGCGTTATGGCCTTGGATTTTAAAGGTAAGGAGGGTATCGCTACAAGCATAGGCCACTCCCCTATTTCTGGTTTAATCAATGCATCTGCAGGAAGTAAGAATAGTATTGCGGAAGCCTTGACTAATATCATCTGGGCACCTTTGAAAGACGAAATCAAATCGGTTTCTCTATCCGCAAACTGGATGTGGCCTTGTAAAAACGAGGGCGAGGATGCGCGATTATACAAAGCGGTTCAGGCTATTTCTGATTTTGCCATTAATTTGGGTATCAATGTTCCTACAGGTAAGGATTCCCTTTCCATGAAACAGAAATACACCGATGGCGATGTTATTGCTCCAGGCACCGTAGTAATATCAGCTGCAGGAAACTGTAATGATATTACAAAAGTAGTAGCGCCTGTTCTTCAAAAGAACGCTGGAGACATCTACTATATCAATTTATCAAAGGATACCTATAAGCTAGGAGGGTCCTCTTTTGCACAAGTTCGAAAAGCTATTGGAAATGAAGCGCCAACAATTATAGATGATGCTTATTTTAAAGTAGTCTTTAATACTATTCAAGGTTTAATTAAAAGAGGTCAAATCATTGCAGGTCATGATGTTGCATCAGGAGGTTTGATTACCACCTTATTAGAACTCTGCTTTGCTGATACCGATTTAGGTGCTGAATTAAACCTAACACCGCTAGGAGAATCGGATACCATAAAAATGTTATTTTCTGAAAATTCAGGAATTGTTTTTCAGTCCAAAGACGACAGCATAGAAAAAGTTCTGACTGAGAATAAAATTGATTTTAAAAAAATAGGAAAGGTTACTTCACAAGCTACGCTTACGATAAAAAATGGCGGTATGGAAATGGGACTTAATATCGCATCACTTCGCGATACTTGGTTTAAAACTTCATTTTTATTGGATAACAAACAAACAGCCAACGGACTTGCAAAAGACCGTTATGATAATTACAAAGAACAAGCACTTCAATACACTTTTCCGGCTTCAGCAGCCCTCAAGCTACCAAAACGTTCACTAAGTGGAATCAAAGAAAGACCCAAAGCCGCCATCCTTCGCGAAAAGGGAAGTAATTCCGAACGTGAAATGGCCAACGCCATGTACTTGGCTGGTTTTGATGTAAAAGATGTCCACATGACCGATTTAATATCCGGCAGAGAAACCTTGAAGGATATTCAATTCCTAGGTGCGGTAGGCGGATTCTCCAACTCAGATGTATTGGGGAGCGCCAAAGGTTGGGCAGGTGCAATCAAATACAACGAAAAAGCAAATAAAGTGATTAATGATTTCTTTGCAAGACCCGATACCCTATCGGTTGGTATTTGCAATGGTTGTCAATTGTTTATGGAACTGGACCTCATTAATCCAGAGCATAAAACGCATGGCAAAATGACCTATAACGATTCTCAAAAGCACGAGAGTAATTTTACATCGGTCAAAATTCAAAAAAATAATTCCGTTATGCTTTCTACTTTGGAAGGAAGTACCTTGGGCGTTTGGATTTCTCACGGAGAAGGAAAATTTAGCTTACCACAAACGGAGAATCAGTATGATATTGTTGCCAAATACGGTCATGAAAATTATCCCGCCAACCCCAATGGAAGCGATTTCAATACCGCGATGCTGTGCGATAAAACAGGCCGTCATTTAGTAACCATGCCACACATAGAACGTTCCATTTTCCCTTGGAACTGGGCACACTACCCTTCCGATAGAACTGATGAAGTCTCCCCTTGGCTAGAAGCTTTTGTGAATGCTAGAACATGGGTTTTAAAACATAGTTAATGTTTATTGGCATATGATTTTGAAGCTGATGACTAGCTATTTAGGATAGCATTCCCTTTTTTTGTTGGAAGTAAGAAGTATGCTAATTGTAAATAATTCTGTACTTTCAATAAAAACAATCTTAAGATGGAGAATCATTCAATACAGGTAAATAGAAGAAATTTTATTAAGAAATCTTCCCTTTTCACTATGGGTGCTTTGAGCACTACTGGATTGATGGCCGCGCCACATCTTGCACCACTAAATTTTACACAGGAAAATGATGTCAATATCGTAGGACCAAAAGAAGGGTTTACACCTCAGATAGGCACCTTGGTTTCCATGATGAACTGGATGCGAATGGTGATTTTATCACCGGTTAAAAATATGAGTGTATCCGATTTAGATTTTCTTGTGGATGATAACGCCAATAGTATTGGTGCCATGCTTATGCATTTGGCCGCCACAGAGCGTTTCTATCAGATTCATACGTTTGAAAATAAACAATGGGGCAATTGGTCAAAAGAAGATTCCAACAAATGGAACGTGGCATCTGGACTTGGTGAAAAAGCAAGAAAACAGATCAAAGGAAACAACTATGATTTTTACCTTAACGAGCTTTCTACGATAAGAGAAAATACCCTAAAAGAATTAGCAAAACGAGATGATGAGTGGCTGCTCTCCGTTGACAAGGATTGGCCTTGGGGACCTACAAACAATTATTGTAAATGGTTCCATGTATGCGAACACGAGTCTAATCACAATGGCCAATTCAAATTTATTAAAGCAAGGATATCTTAACTGTAGCTTATAGTATAAATGAAATTCTACTAACTTTCTATAGGATTGCTAAATTTTTGTTAAGCTTAATTTTTCGCCTTTATTCTTAACATTTTCTTCCTTATTTTATGGGGATGACACAAACTACAGCAAAATCAAAACTATCACAAAAAGCAAAATTAGTAACTACACGCTGCATACTCCTTTTACTGCTATTTTCGATGTCATCAGTTTTCGCTATACAAGAAATTGGTTCGCTAGACTCTACAGCGCTACCTACTGAAAAAATATACATTCATCTGAATAAAAGTTATTTTACCGCTGGGGAAGACCTTTGGTTTAAAGTGTACTTAGTAGATGGCTACACGCACAAACCATCAGTACTGAGCGAGGTTTTTTATGTAGAATTAATCGACTCGAATAACAAGGTTATATCTAAAAGAACACTTAAAACGGTAAACGGCTCCGCTGCTGGAGATTTTAAACTTTCTAGTAAATTGGTAGGCGGCACCTATACTATTAGAGGATATACCAATTATATGCGGAATTTTGAGGAAGGGCTGTTCTATCAAAAGGATATTTTTATCAATACTTTCAATTCCTCAGAAGTTTTATTAGATACGCTGAAAACGACCCCAGATACTAGTTCCCTAGATGTGCAATTCTTCCCAGAGGGAGGGTATTTAATAAACGGATTTTTAAATCCCATTGCTTTTAAAGCCTTGGACAGTCATGGAAATAGTATTGCTATTTCGGGCAAATTAATAGATGATACCGGAAGAGTGATAAAGAATTTTAACACAGCACATTTAGGAATGGGTTTGTTCCATTTTATTCCAAAAAAAGGCAAAACCTATAGCGCAGTAATCCTATATGGAAATGGAGAGCAACGTTTTATCCTACCCACAGCATTAAATAGTGGCGTTCTTATGACGGTTTCCGAGCAACCCGAACACTATAAAATAGAGTTACGAGCAACTTCAGATGTGAAAATTAAGGACTATAGTCTTCTAGGCAAACAGAGCAACCTAACCGTATTGAGCGTAGCTGTCAATGCCAACAAACAAGAAAATACGACCGTTATAAAACTGGCCAAGGATATTTTGGAAGAAGGTAGCTTAGAACTAACCTTACTAAACCAAGAAAACCGACCTATTGCAGAGCGACTTTTATATCATGAGAATGAAAATGCTATACAACAAGCCAGCTTCACGAACTCAAAGTCTTTTTATGGACAGCGAGAACTAATTGCTATGGACCTTGAGATTAGTTCAGAGATAACAACAGATATGTCTTTGTCCGTGACCAATGTAGCCGTAAACCCTTCAGAAGTTCATACTACCGATATTAAAACACATCTCCTCTTAAGTTCTGTCCTTAGAGGCGAAATAGAGCAGCCCGGTTATTATTTCTATTCTAAAGATATAGATCGGCAAAAGAATCTGGATATTTTAATGCGAACCCAAGGATGGCGACAATATGTCTTGGATGAGGAAATAGCCAAGTCTGCCAATTATTTTTTACCAGAAAAGGGTATCTATCTTAGCGGAAAAGTGGTGAGTTCTTTTAATGAAAATGAGGCACTTATAGGTAGTATTCAATTAACCTCCAACAATACCGAAGAGATGATTCAGGATAAGGCAGAAACCAATGCCGAAGGCACCTTTAGCTTTACTAATTTAAACTTTACGGATAGCACTAACGTCTTACTTAGCGCCAATGTCAACTATACCAATAGGAAAAGAAAAAAGACTGCTAACTACAAAATTATTTTAGATTCTGCCAAATCCCCTGCTTTCAATACTCCTAAACAGAAGTTTAAGACTATTGAACAGTATAGTGCTGCGCATGAAGAAGCACAAGATAACAGCATATCGTTTTTAAACACGAATAAAACCATAGTACTAGATGAAGCATTTATTGCTGCAAAGAAAAAGCCGAAAGCCTTAGATAAGTTTCAGAAAAAAAGGCAAGGTATGCCTTACAGAGAACCTTCCCAGACTGTAGATTTTGA
>CAZDOW010000032.1:0-6845 GCA_964507115.1 uncultured Maribacter sp. | reverse complement strand
GGTGAAAATAAAGAACGGGGTGGTTCACTCAACATTGAGCATCCAGGGTATGCTAGCACTAGAAAATTTTATGAGCCTAAGTATGGTAGTAATCCACCAAAATCTAAAGAAATAGATAACCGGACCACACTACATTGGCAACCCTACATTCAACTAAATAATGAAGGAAAGACTAGTATCTCCTTTTATTCAGGAGATGTTTTAGGAGACTACCAAGTAACTTTAGAAGGGATTACTACTGAAGGTGTTCCAATAAAAAGCACTACCACTTTTAATGTGGAATAGGGTAAATAGTTAGTATAACTCTTATTAAAGCCCTTTTATAGGCGGCTACTTCCTACTAAAAAAGAAACCGCCTTCATCTGCTATACTACGGTGCTATTTCTTGGTATACTCGGTATAAATGGCCTTTTCAAAAGCTTCCCAGTGCTCGGGTTTCATACGTTCGGGTGTAAAAAGACAAATACCCGTTGCTCCGTTTTCCATGGAAGCTCGGATTGCCGTTCCTATTTCAGATGGTAAAAGACCATGATTCTCAGGATCGTTCTCCTTAGCTTTATTCTCTGGGTTCGGACAAATAAATAGTCCACTGTAAATTGGTTTTACACCATTCACTGCTGCCACTTCTTCTTTAACCATTTCTCCTACCCATTCAGGGCCTTTCAAATAAAAATCGTTATAATTCATTGGGTAAACAGCATCCAAATCCCATTTGTTCCATTCTTGGCGTACCAGTTTTTTAGCTATAGTTGGCCCCGGAAATACGGCTGCATTTATTACTTTTTCCTTTTCATGTACCACCTTGGCTAAACGACCTACCATATTAGTAATCAAGTCATAACGAAACTGTTTCCATTCTTGAACTTGTGACGGGTCTTCCACTGCTTTTATATCTATGTCCGTTTTGTCCATGAAATCAGCTGTGCACGTATCACAGTAGCAATAATCATATTCTGGATACTCCTTATCCATGACAAGACCGTATTTATCCCATAAACCTTCAGCCAAAATCACGTCAGGAAAACGGATATAATCCAAATGAATACCATCTATATCTGCTATATCGGCAACAGAACCATATAAATTAGATAAAAAAGTATAGGTACCTTCTTTACTAGGACATAAAAATTTATAATGGTCTACATAGGCCGGTTTTTCAAATGCAGATTCTCCGTTGCGATTGTAAGCATACAAATCTCTAGAAATTTTAGGATTTTCTCCTTGTACCATCGTAGGAATCCAAGCATGGAATTCCATTTCCGCCTTTTTGACTAATGCCCCTACCCTTTTATATGTCTCCGGGTCTTGTCCGCCGTTATACATAAGTCCATCGATACCCTTTTCCTTATAATCCATAAACCGGTCCATTAGCTCTTGGTCTGTCGCGTTACCAGGACCCCCAGTCCAAGCGTAAACTGGAATTTTAGATTTCTTTTCATCATTAGATTTCTTTTCACCGCAGGCCATGACCATAAGAACCATCATGCCTAGACATAAAACTTTTTTCATAAGTATTGATTTCAAGTTGATTTATGAAATTACTAAAAAATTAAACCCTAATATTCATTCTTAGCTATACGACCTACCTATGAATACCAATAACAAAACCTTTATAGAATGTTGCTTTGGTTGTCATTGATTAACTTTTATTGTCAATGATGGGAGGTAGCTTAAGAGCTTCATTAGTAATATTTATGGATGTTATTAGGATTTTTGAAAAATAATACCCGTTTATTTACGAAACCCGTTTTAAATATTGGAGTTCTTTCCCTATTTTGCAATGAGAAAAAAACAACCTATGCAAAAAGTTACCCGCCTTTTCGATTTTCCATATTACCAATTGGAAAACTATAAACTAGAAAAATCACTGGTTACTAAAATAAATGGAGACTGGGTAGCCACTTCCACAAAGGAATATTTGGACAAAGCCAATGCCATGAGCAGGGCTTTGTTAAGATTGGGGATAAAGAAAGATGATAAAATAGCCATCATATGCACTGCCAACCGAACAGAATGGAATATAATGGATATTGGCGTACTACAGACGGGTGCGCAGACCATTCCAATTTACCCGACCATTTCTGCTGAGGAATATGAGTATGTTCTTAATCATAGCGAAGCCATCTACTGTTTTGTTTCGGATGCGGAAGTCCTGGAAAAGGTAAAAAAAGTACTACCAAACACTAAACTGAAAGATATTTACTCTTTCGACGAGATAGAAGGGTGTAAAAATTATAGCGAGTTATTTGAACTAGGAGCAGATGAGTCGAATACCGAAGAGCTTCAAAAAAGAAAAGATGCTGTAAAGCCGGAAGAATTAGCATCTATTATTTATACTTCTGGAACTACTGGAACACCAAAGGGTGTAATGCTCTCACACGGTAATATTACGAGTAATGCAATCGCCGGTGCCGAGCGTTTACCGCTCATGAAAGGGGAAACAAGAGTACTCAGCTTTTTACCCTTATGCCATATTTTTGAACGTGTACTTATTTACCTTTATCAATATTCGGGTACCACAATTTATTATGGTGAGGGTATTGATAAAATTGGAGAAAACATAAAGGAGGTTAAACCCCAATTAATGTCTGTTGTTCCTAGACTTTTAGAAAAACTCTATGATAAAATTTACGCAAAAGGAACAGAGCTCACCGGTATAAAGAAAAAGTTGTTTTTCTGGGCTGTTGAACTTGGAGAGCAATGGAAGCCTTATGGTGAAAATGGTGCTTGGTATGAGTTTAAATTAAGTATTGCCAGTAAATTAATTTTTAACAAATGGCGAGAGGCTTTAGGTGGGGATTTAGTAACTATGGTGTCTGGTAGTGCCGCCCTGCAAACTAGGTTAGCTAAAGTATTTGGTGCAGCAGGCATGCCCGTGATGGAAGGTTACGGACTTACAGAAACATCGCCTATTGTAACTGTTGGTATGATGGCGGATAATCAATATCAAGTTGGAAGTGTGGGAAAAGCAATTAATGATGTGGAAATAAAGATTGCTGATGACGGGGAAATTCTTATTAAGGGCCCTAATGTGATGATGGGGTATTACAAGGACCCGGCAAAGACTAAAGAGGTGATGACAGGAGATTACTTTCATACTGGTGATAAAGGGGAAGTGGATAGTGAAGGTTTCTTAAAAATAACTGGTCGTAAAAAAGAGATGTTCAAAACATCTGGTGGCAAATATGTTATACCTACATTGTTAGAGAATGAATTAAAACAATCCCGATTTATAGAACAAGTAATGGTAGTAGGTGAAGGTGAAAAAATGCCTGCTGCTTTTATCCAGCCGAATTTTGAGTTCGTACAGGAATGGATTGTCAAAAAGAAAAAAAATATAGGAAGTTCTCAGGAAGAAATGGCTGCTTCCGAGGAAGTAATAAAGCGTATTCAAGAAGAATTGGATACCTGCAACCAGCATTTTGGAAAGTGGGAACAGATTAAGGTATTCCGATTAACATCCGATTGTTGGACTCCAGAAGATGGCCACCTTACGCCGACCATGAAAATAAAACGAAGTATTATAAAGGAAAAGTACATCAGCTTTTATAATGATATGTATGGACATTAAAAATGGCCAATTACTATGAATTTCATAAAGACTAAGACTACCCTGCAACTAAAGAAATGGAATAAATTTTTCTTAGGTGTGGCCATAATAATTCTGTTGCTAATGGTACTCGTAGTCTCTGTGTCCTTATATCAAATTTCAGAAGGAGGTACAAGTATTTGGCTACCACTATCTGCGCCAATTATCTTAGGTCCTTTAGCCTTTGTTCCTCTTTTATTTTCTTCTGCGATAAGCAAAGAACTAAAAAAAAGAAACACCTCCAATTCCTAACAAGCTCATTGTACTCGTTCTAGCGAGCATTTGAACTAATTTATTATGCATGCATAATAAATTTTTCCTATATTTGGCTGTGAACTTATAGTCCTATGAAGGAAATTACAATTGATTACGCACTTCGTGCAACATGGCAAGCAGTTGCCAGAATGTACAATGAAGAGGCAAAAAATTTTGAGACCACCATGGCTATTGGGTTTACAATGTTAAGTATAGACCCTAAAACAGGTACACCTTCTACGGCGTTAGGGCCAAAAATGGGAATGGAAGCTACCAGTTTGTCTAGAATATTAAAAAGCATGGAGGAAAAAGGGCTGATAGAACGTAAGCCCAATCCAGCAGACGGCCGAGGTGTACTAATTCATTTAACAGATTTTGGATTGGAAAAGCGAAAGGATTCGAAGGACGTGGTCATGAGATTCAACGAGGTTGTTAAGCAAGAAGTGGACGCCGAAAAACTAAACCATTTTTTCGAAGTTTCGGAAACCATAAACAAACTTATAGCAGACAAAAAGATATATATAAAAGATACTTCAAATCATTAATATTAGGGTAAAGTAGATGAACAAACATATTAAAAAAGTAGCAGTAATTGGCTCTGGAATCATGGGAAGCGGTATCGCTTGCCACTTTGCCAATATAGGGGTAGAAGTTTTATTATTGGACATCGTACCCAGAGAACTTACCGATAAGGAAAAGGCTAAAGGACTTACTTTAGAAGACAAGGTAGTTAGAAACAGGATGGTCAATGATTCTTTGACCACTGCTTTAAAATCGAAACCCTCGCCAATTTATCATCAAAAATTTGCCAGTAGAATTACTACTGGAAATTTGGAGGATGATATTGCCAAGGTAAGCAAGGTAGATTGGATTATTGAGGTAGTTGTAGAGCGTTTGGATATCAAAAAAATGGTCTTCGAGAATCTTGAAAAACACAGAACACCTGGAACCTTAATTACGTCGAACACCTCTGGTATTCCTATTAAGTTTATGAGTGAAGGCAGAAGTGATGATTTCCAGAAACACTTCTGTGGTACACATTTCTTCAATCCTGCGCGTTATTTAAAATTGTTCGAAATTATTCCAGGACCTAAGACTTCTCCAGAAGTATTGGATTTCCTAAATGGTTATGGAGAACAGTTTTTAGGAAAAACATCCGTCATTGCTAAGGATACACCCGCCTTTATTGGTAACCGTATCGGTATATTCAGTATTCAAAGTCTATTCCATGCCGTAAAAGAAATGGGACTGACCGTAGAAGAAGTAGATAAACTAACAGGACCGGTAATTGGCAGACCAAAATCAGCCACATTCCGAACTGTAGATGTCGTTGGTTTAGATACCTTAGTACATGTAGCAAATGGTATTGCTGACAATTGCAAAGAAGACGAAAGACACGGATTATTTGCACTACCCGATTTTATTTCCACGATGATGGAAAACAAATGGTTGGGAAGTAAAACCGGACAAGGTTTTTATAAAAAATCGAAAGACGCTAAAGGCAAGACTGAAATTCTGACTTTGGATTTGGATACCATGGAGTATCGGTCTAAAAAGAGTGCAAAGTTCACTACGTTAGAATTGACCAAAACAATTGACAATGTGGTGGATAGATTCTCTGTTTTAGCCGGAGGAAAAGACAAAGCTGGCGATTTCTACCGAAAGAGTTTCGGACAGTTGTTCGCCTATGTATCGCACCGTATTCCTGAGATTACGGATGAATTGTACAAAATTGATGATGCCATGAAAGCCGGTTTTGGTTGGGAACACGGGCCTTTTCAAATATGGGATGCTGTTGGACTAGACAAAGGCTTGGAGTTTATCGGTGCAGAAAATCAAGAAGCTGCGAAATGGGTGTCGGAAATGAAAACGGCAGGAATCACATCATTCTACAATATTAAGGATGGAGCAACCTATTTCTATGATATTCCATCCAAAAAAATGGTGAAAATACCAGGTCAGGATGCATTTATCATTTTGGACAATATTAGAAAATCCAAAGAAGTATTTAAAAATGGAGGTGTTGTTGTTGAAGATTTAGGTGATGGAATTTTAAATCTGGAATTTCAATCCAAAATGAATACCATAGGCGGTGATGTTTTATCAGGATTAAATACAGCAATTGATTTAGCAGAAAAAGATTTCCAAGGACTTGTTGTTGGTAACCAAGCAGCCAACTTCTCTGTAGGAGCCAACATTGGTATGATATTTATGATGGCCGTTGAGCAGGAATACGATGAGCTGAACATGGCGATAAAAATGTTCCAAGACACGATGATGCGCATGCGGTATTCATCGATCCCTACAATTGCTGCACCACATGGAATGGCATTAGGAGGTGGTTGTGAATTATCCTTGCATGCTGACAAAGTCGTTGCTGCGGCAGAAACATATATGGGACTTGTAGAATTTGGTGTAGGTGTCATCCCAGGTGGTGGTGGTTCTAAGGAATTAGCTCTTAGAGCATCAGATACCTTTAGAAAAGGTGATGTAGAATTGAATATTTTACAGGAATACTTTCTAACTATTGGTATGGCTAAAGTATCCACATCAGCATATGAAGCTTTTGATATGGGTATTCTACAAAAAGGTAAAGATATCGTTGTGGTCAATAAAGACCGTCAAATTGCAACCGCAAAGGCCCACGCAAAATTAATGGCAGAAGCTGGATATACACAACCACCAGTTAGAAATAATGTAAAAGTTCTAGGTAAGCAAGCTTTGGGAATGTTTTTGGTAGGTACGGATGCTATGGAAGCTAGTCACTACATCAGTGAGCATGATAAAAAGATTGCTAATAAATTGGCCTATGTTATGGCAGGTGGTGATTTATCTGAACCAACGTATGTCTCGGAACAATACTTGTTGGATATTGAGAGAGAAGCATTTTTATCCCTTTGTACAGAACGTAAAACTTTAGAGCGTATTCAACACATGTTGAAAACTGGTAAACCACTTAGAAATTAACAAAATGAAAACAGCATATATAGTTAAAGCATAC
>CAZDOW010000031.1:0-35858 GCA_964507115.1 uncultured Maribacter sp. | reverse complement strand
CCGGTGTTTAGTACTACCTATCTCAAGTATGAATTAAGCATCCATAAAGTTTTTTCTGTTTGAGAAATGTAGTCACTCATTAAACTTACTGAACCTTCATCGTTTGCATTAGATGCAAGAGAAAGAATAGTACGCTCTTTACCAATCAATGAAGTGAAATTTTTAACGACAATTTCAATCCCTTGTATCCCATTTGTTATATTTTTTTCTTCCTTAATCTCAGCAGTTTTGAGATAGTCAGAAAAAGTGTGTAACGGTTCTCCTTCAAGGGTTAAAATCCGTTCTGCAATTTCATCTACTTTAATCACAGCATCGTCGTATAATTCTTCAAATTTCAAATGCAATTCAAAAAATTCTCTACCTTTTATATTCCAGTGTAAACCTCTTAAATTTTGATAAAACAGTTGATAATTTGCTAATAAATCATTTAGTTCAATAACTAAATTCGTTGCCTTTTCTGAGTCTATTCCTATTAAATTTTTCATATTATTGTTTGGATATAAAGTTAAGTTTATTACTGCTGGTTGGATATGATATTAGTCAGTTTTGTAGGAAACACAACAATTATATGAGTACTAATTACTGTACGCTATAAAATTAAGGGACATACGAACTAACACCTAAATCCTTTTATTAAGATTGTTCCCATTCTGTATGAAAAACACCTTCTCGATCCAGTCGCTCATAGGTATGCGAACCAAAGTAATCGCGTTGTGCCTGTATCAAATTCAAGGGCAACCTAGACGAGGTATAGGCGTCAAAATAGGTTAGGGAATTAGACAGTCCCGGTACAGGAATACCATTGGCAGCGGCATAGGAAACTACTGCTCTGGCTGCGTTCACTGTGCTTTGTACTTTCACCACAAAGGTAGGTGATAACAGGAGGTTGGGTAAGTCTTTATCCGCTATAAAGGCTTCCGTAATATCGGCTAACAGTCCGGCACGGATAATACAACCTGCCCGCCATATCTTGGCAATTACGGCAATATCCAGTTCATAACCGTATTCTTTGGAAGCATCGGCTAGTTGGTGCAATCCCTGCGCGTATGTAATGATAAAAGAAAAGTATAAGGCTTCTTCTGCCAGTTTTTCTAGTTTTTCTTTACTCATATGAGCCACTTGAGGTCGGTCATAAAGTTTATCTGCAGCAATACGTTCCTCTTTTAGGGCAGAAATCTCACGCATGCTTACGGCAATATCTATAGAAGGTACGGGAATACCCAAATCCATCGCATTCTGGCTCGTCCATTTTCCGGTACCTTTTTGTTTGGCCTTATCCAAAATCTGGTCAACTAGGCGGCCATTGGTAAATTCGTCTTCCTGTTCAAAGATTTCGGAAGTGATTTCCACCAAAAAGGACTGCAAACGGCCTTTGTTCCATTTGGCATAAGTATTGTGCAATTCATCATTGGAAAAATCCCCTCCTTTTCTAAGTAGGTCATAGATTTCGGAGGTGAGTTGCATTAATCCGTATTCGATACCGTTGTGTACCATCTTTACATAGTTTCCGGCAGATTTTGGACCCAAATACGCTACACAAGGCTCTCCTTTATATTTGGCAGAAACAGCTTCAAAAATAGGTTTCACATGCTGGTAGGCCTCACGGTTGCCGCCTGGCATAATGCTAGGGCCACGTCTGGCTCCTTTGGCACCTCCAGAAACGCCTGCTCCAAAGAAATTAATCCCCTTATCTTTTAAATAGGCCTCACGGCGGTCTGTATCAGCATAAAAGGAATTACCCCCATCTATGATGATATCGCCCGCTTCTAAACTGGGTAGTAAATTTTCGATAACAATATCCACTACTTTACCGGCTGGAACTAAAAGCATTATTTTACGTGGGGTGGAAAGTGCAGCAACAAACTCCTTAGCATCTGTGGACGCATTCACCTTGTTGGTATCTGCGCCTTCCTCGATTAGCGCATTTACTTTTTCCGTATCCAAATCGTTACCAAAGGCTGTAAATCCGTTATCGGCGACATTAAGAATAAAGTTACGTCCCATAACGCCTAATCCTACTAACCCAAAATCATATTTTTGACTCATAATCCCTGTATTTATTGTTGTTTCCTCACTACTGTTTCCTTCTTAAATTGTGCGTAGTTGGAATTATTAGTATTGTGTTATCAAGAATTTCTGGTTCTAAGAACCTTTACTTTCAAAAATAAACGAAAATATCCATATGCATTAGTAACTTACCCTAAACTCGTTGCGAAAGCCTTTTCTTTTCGATACTTTTATAGCCAAATCCAAAAGTACCCTATGAATAAAACAGAAAATCAAATGCTTGTAATCTTTGGGGCGTCCGGGGATTTAACGGCCAGAAAACTAGTGCCGTCTCTTTTTAATCTCTTTTTGGCTAAACAACTACCAAAACATTTTGTTGTGCTAGGTACCAGCCGAAGCGATATGGACGATGCAGAATTTAGAAATAGGGTAGTACTGGAAAGCAAGTATTTGAAAGAAGATTTTAAGGATGTAAAGGCAGATGACGTAAAAGCGTTCTCGGAACTTTTCTTTTATCAGGATTTAGGGGGTTCTTACGACACGGATTATAAGCCTTTGCGCAAGCGGGTAGGCGAGCTCAACGATTCTAAGGCTACGGAAGGGAATATTATGTATTACCTCTCCACACCACCTACATTATATGAAGCCATAGCTAAAAATTTAGCAGATGCAGGTTTAAGTACCCAGAATAATGGATGGAAGAGATTGATTGTAGAAAAACCTTTTGGGTATAGTTTAGAAACGGCAAAGTCCTTAAATCATGGCCTGCAACAGTATTTTAAAGAGCAGCAGATTTACCGTATAGACCATTATTTAGGTAAGGAAACGGTGCAAAACCTTTTGGTGACACGTTTTGCCAACAGTATTTTTGAGCCGCTGTGGAACAGAAACTACATTAACCATGTAGAAATTACCAACGCGGAAAGTGTTGGGGTAGAAAAACGGGGTGGATATTATGATTCCTCCGGTGCTTTACGGGATATGTTTCAAAATCATTTGTTACAGATTGTTTCCTTAATTGTTATGGAACCACCTATAAGTGCCGGGGCCGAGGATATACGAAACGAAAAGGTAAAAGCATTAAAATCTCTGCGTATCATGCGGGATGATGCTATTTTGCACGAGAACACCATTCGTGCGCAATATATAGCTTCAGACATAGATGGTGAAAAGGTAAAGGGATACCGTGAAGAGGGTGGGGTAGATGAAAATTCGTTAACAGAAACCTACGCCGCTATTAAGTTTTTTGTAGACAATTGGCGCTGGAAAGACGTTCCTTTTTATGTGCGAACCGCTAAAAGAATGCCAACTAAGGTTACCGAAGTTGTGATTCACTTTAAATCGCCACATCATCAGATTTTTAAAGACACGGGAATGCATAATAAAGACAATAAGTTAATTATACGCATTCAACCAGATGAGGGAATTTTGGTAAAGTTCGGAGTGAAAGTACCCGGACAAGGCTTTAAGGTAGAGCGGGCCAATTTAGATTTCTATTACTCTAGTTTAACGGAAACCCGTGTGATGAAAGCCTACGAACGCTTGCTTTTGGATGCCATGCAGGGAGATGCTACCCTATATGCCCGTGCAGATGAGGTAGAAGCAGCCTGGGAATTTGTAGATCCCATTTTGGACTATTGGAAAAACGGAAAAGACGTTCGTATGTACGGCTATGCAGCAGGTGTTTGGGGACCGGAAAACGCGGATGAACTAATTGATGGTATTGGCTTTTGGAGAAACCCGGGAACTAATTTAACAGATGATCCTGGATTCTGTGTGATTTGTTAGATTTAGTAATTTGCAGTGACGAGTTAAGTTTCTAAAAGTGAGTATGTAATTTTAATATAAATAGATAAGCTACTTTTCATGAACGTTGAAATTTATAAGAATAAGAATGAAGTAGCCGAACAGTTTTCGACTTATTTCGCCAAATTAGTAAAAGGCTATGGAGCATTTCACGTAGCGCTTTCTGGAGGTAGCACCCCAAAACTAATCTTTGATGTATTGGCAAACCAGTATGGAGAAACCATAAATTGGTCCAATATTCATTTTTACTGGGGAGACGAACGCTGTGTAGCCCCAACAGATGAACAGAGCAATTTTAAAATGACGCAGGACCATTTATTTTCAAAAATTAAGGTTCCGAAGGAAAATATACACCGCATTCTTGGCGAAAACCAGCCAATGGGCGAAGCTATGCGCTATGCAAATTTATTAGAAATTAATTTGGATAGGGTAGACGACATCCCTCAATTTGATTTGGTACTCTTGGGTATGGGTGATGACGGACACACCGCTTCCATCTTTCCTATTGACATAGATTTATGGGAGGCGGAGGACCATTGTGTGGTGGCTACCCATCCAGATTCTGGTCAGAAACGGGTATCTGTCAATGGCAAGGTCATCAATACCGCAAAAGAGGTTATCTTTTTAGTAACTGGCGATACCAAAGCAACAAAAATCAAAGAGATACATGGGCAACTGGGCGATTATAAAAAATATCCTGCAGCTTTGGTACAACCAGAATCTGGTAAACTCACTTGGTTTATGGATGAAGCAGCAGCGAGATTACTTTAAGTCCAGTTTCAGATTTTCATCTTTGAGGAAATTAGAATATTCCTTAATCTTAAAATTTTCAGCTTCATATTTAGAATCACGTTTAAAAGCGGATTGCTTACGTTCCTTGCTTCTTGCAAAACGCCGCATGCCTTCCTCATCTATAACAATGAGTCCTGGTACTTTTAAATTTTGTCCTTTATCATCTTTTGCTACCATGGTAAAATAGGACGAGTTGCAGTGCCTTTTTTCTCCAGTGATAATATTTTCCGCTTCTACACGTACTCCAACCACCATGGAAGTTTTCCCTGTATAATTAATAGAAGCTCTAAGGGTTAGTAAATCACCTACCTCTACAGCACTTAGGAAATCTACTCGATTTACTGATGCCGTAACACAATAACTTTGTGAATGCTTGCTAGCACAGGCAAAGGCTATCTGGTCCATTAAATTTAGTATATACCCGCCGTGGACTTTGCCACCAAAGTTAGAGTGGGAAGGTTGCATAAGCTCCGTGATAGAGAGCGTAGAATCGTTTACACTTTTGTATTTTTTCATTAGTTCCTAAAATGAGGGGATTCCTCCCGTTTTACATCGGTTATAAAGTATTTAGTATCGCCGAGCCAAAAGAAAGTATCATAACGCTCCGTATAGTTTACTTTGACGTATTTACCTTGATATTCCTTTAATTTTTTAATGACTTCACTGTCTTTGTCCAAGATAGAAAAGGAGAAGATCTGAGCTCCTGAGATACCTTGGCTTATTTCGCCTTCCCAGGTTTTTAATACCACACCCTTATGGCTTATTTTAATGAGTTCTCCGGAGCGTACACCTTCACTATAGGGTACAAAATAAATAAAGGCATAATAGATTGCCATTATTGCAAGTACGGCACCTATAAAAAGGAATAGTATTTTTTTCATAATTTAGATATATTCTGGGTTAGTACTTTCAAATTAGTCTTCTTGTGCTTTTTTTAATAATTTCTGAGGAATGGCTTTTTTTGCTTTGGCACCCATTTTTTTTAGCTTTTCTATACTGGTAATGATGTTACCACGACCCTCAGTTAATTTATTCATGGCGCCGTGATACTCTGTTTTAGCTTCGTCCATTCTTTTACCCACTTTGGTAAGGTCGGAAACAAAGCCTTCAAATTTATCATACAGTGCCCCAGCTTGGCGTGCTATTTCGATAGCGTTCCGTTGTTGTTTCTCATTATTCCACATACTATCTATGGTACGTAATGTAGCTAATAGTGTAGCTGGTGTCACTATTACGATATTCTGCTCAAATGCCTTGTTGTATAAGGAATTATCTTGATTAATGGCAACGGCGAAAGCAGGTTCTATAGGAATAAATAGTAACACAAAATCCGGACTTTCCATGGTATATAGGTCTTCATATTTTTTAGCTGATAACTGTTCCACATGTCGTCTTAGCGAATTAATATGGTCCTTTAAGTGTTTTTGCTTCAATTCCTCATCGGCATTAACATAGCGTTCATAGTCTGTTAGGGAAACCTTAGAATCTACCACCATCTTTTTTCCGTCCGGAAGGTTAATGATGACATCTGGTAGTACCCGTGATCCGTCTTGCCGTTCAAACGATTGTTGTACTGTATATTCACGGCCTTTTTCAAGACCCGATTTTTCAAGGACCCGTTCCAATACCAATTCTCCCCAATTCCCCTGTATCTTACTATCGCCTTTAAGGGCTTTAGTTAGGTTTTTTGCCTCTTGTGTAATTTTAAGATTCTGATTTTGAAGGTTTAATAGCTGTTCTTTTAAAGCCGAATGTATAGTGATATTCTCCTTCTGTGTGTCCTCTACTTTCTTTTCGAATAGCTGTATTTTCTCCTGTAATGGACTTAATATTTGCTTGATGTTTTTTTGGTTCTGCTCCGTGAACTTGCTGCTTTTTTCATCCAATATTTTATTGGCCAAGTTTTCAAATTCTTTAGTGAATTTTTCCTGTAGTTTATTCGTTTCCTCTTTTTGTTCAGAATTAAGCCGGTTCAAATTGTCATTGACGCCCTCTAGTCGCACTACTTTTTGACCTAGAAACTCTTTTTCCAATTGTAGTTGTTTCCCAGACTCATCCGTTTCTAAAAGACGTTCCTTAAGTGCTGTTATGGAGTCAGCCCACTGCAACTCACGTTCTTTCCATACATGCTCTGAGGAGCGCTTCCTTAATTTTTGGATATAAATCCCCAAAATAATACCAAGCCCAATGGAAAGTAGTGCAATAATCAAATAGATGAATTCCGTTTCCATGAGTTACTTTAACACGATAAAGATAGCTGTTTTGTGTTTTGTAAAAAGTGTCTGATACCAGTAATATAACAATGTTTGTTTAAACAGGTGAGGGGAGCGCAGTAAAATCACAATTATTATTTTTTCACTTTAAAAGAGCCCGTTTTGGCATCGAACGTAATCATGTCATTAGGGAAGAGTTGTTCAAAATCACCATTTTTAATTAGTTCACATGGCTGTCCGAAGGGATTTTTTTTACCATCCAATATTAATATGGTATCACATAGTTGAATGGCTAAATCAATTTCATGTGTGGTAAAAAGCACGGTTTTTTTATGTCTTTGGGCTAATTGTTTTAAGAGTTTTAGAATCTGTACTTTATGATAGAGGTCTAGGTGGGTGGTAGGTTCATCTAATAAAATCAAAGGAGTATCCTGCGCCATGGCACGCGCAATCAATACCCGTTGCAATTGTCCATCGCTTAATTCATGGCATTTTTTGTGCTTCAGGTGCTGTAATTCAACTTGTTCGATGCACTTTTCTATGCTAGATTTATCTTGGGCAGTTATACTGCCTAACCAATTTGTATAAGGTAATCGGCCCAAGGAAATTAATTCTAAAACCGTAAGATTTTTTGAAGCAATAGGTTCGGTAAGTACAACACTTATTTGGGAAGCCAAATTTAACGGATTATAACTACCTAGTTCTTTACCTTTAATTTTGATTGTTCCGGATAGCTCTGGCTGTACTTTCCCTAAGGTTCTCAAAAGCGTAGATTTACCTATGCCATTCACACCTATAATAGCACATAGTTCTCCAGCTTTCAAATCAAAATTAATATGGTCTGCGATCACTCCAGATTTGTATCCGATAGCTACCTCTTGTACGCTTATGGTGGGGTGGTTTTTTTCCATATTAAAAAATCATTTTTCTTTTTCGTACCAAGAGCCAAATAACTACTGGTGCCCCTATGATTGAAGTAATCGCATTTATGGGCAGTACATTGGCAGACGTAGGCAATTGAGCAATAGTATCGCAGAGCAGCATTAATATAGCTCCGTACAAAAATACGGCGGGTAAGAGAACGCGATGGTCCATGGTTTGGAACAACTGTCTGGTTAAGTGGGGTACTGCCAGTCCTATGAAGGCTATGGGCCCAGCAAAAGCCGTTACACCACCAGCCAACAGTCCGGTTGCCACAATAATCATCATTCTTGATTTTTTCAAATCTACGCCCAAACTTTTTGCGTAATTCTCGCCCAACAAAAAAGCGTTAAGGTTTTTGAGTGAAAAGATACTTAACAAAAGTCCCATCAAAACAATAGTAGACAATACAACCAATTGCGACCAGGAAAGATTCCCAACCGACCCGTAAGACCAGAATATAAAACGTTGTAGTTGTTCCGCATCTGAAAAATACGCCAATACGCTTACAATGGCCCCAGTAATGCTACCGAACATGAGTCCAATAATTAATAATGCCATAGTATCCTTTACTTTATTTGCAACTAGCATTACAACGGCCAAAACCAAAAAACTGCCTATACTAGAAGCTATAGCCAGCGACACATCGTTTACTAATTCAAATGCAGCAAAACCTGATACCAGTGAACCACCCATAAGTAATAGTGCAGCGCCCAGACTTGCTCCGGAACTAATACCTAATACAAAGGGTCCCGCCAATGGATTCCGGAATAGGGTTTGCATTAATAGACCACTGACGGCCAGACCACCGCCAACTAAAATGGCAGTAATGGCCTTGGGCAACCGATAATTTAAAATGATGTATTTCCAAGAAATCGTGCCTATTTCACCTCCGAACAAGGCTTTTAGTGTGGCACTAAAAGGAATAGAAACGCTGCCGGATCCAATATTCAAAAAGGTCGCGAACAAGAGCGCAATAATTAGTGTCGTAAACCAGAGGCGATATGACTTGGTATCCGTATTCATTTCAAAGGTTGAAAAAAGAAAGGAATATATTCAGGTAACAATTCCGGATGAAAAATATGGACCAAATCCTTTAAGATGATATCCGGTCGCTGTGGACCCAATTCGTAAAAGAGCAAGCCTCCTGTTGGCCCAGTAGTGGCAGAGAAGGTAAATATATTCTTGTTCTTAAATGCTTCAAATTCCCTATAATGGCTATTTGCCTCAGACATTTCATTATACGCCTTAAATTGCGAAGGCGAAACCCAGAATTGAGCCGTTTGTCCTTTTTCCAAGACCGATTCCAAACTCAAGGAAAGGCTTCCGGTACCTTTGGTTTCTGACCATAGGTACTGGGCGTTAGCGTCTTTTATAAACTGTGCGGCCCAGCTTTCCCCTGCGGGTAGGTACCACACATCTTTATAAAGGGATCCACTAAGCACTGTTGGTTTTTTTTTCGCTTGCTCTGCTAAATCCTTTACCGAGTTATAGTCCTTTGTAATACGGTCAAAAATGCGCTCTGCTTGCTCTTGTTCGTCTAGTAGCACGCCAAAGAACTTTATCCACTCCGCTTTTCCCAATGGTGTTTGTTCTGTCCATTCGCCATTGTATAAAACAGGAATACCTGATTTTTGGAGTAGCTCGTAGGTAGTATTTTTATTGTCCATAGCAAAACCTACTAAGGCGTCGGGCTGCATTTCTAGAACCATTTCTGTATTTAGTGTTTCATTGTTTCCCAATTCTTTTATTTTTCCTTCAGCAATCAGTTGTCTTGCCGGCATGGATGAAATATATTGGGTGTCTGGAAATCCTTTTAACTTTTCTAATCCGCCTAAAGCCTCCAATGCGGGAATGTGCGTAGTGGAAGTAACTACAAGATTTTCGACGGGGGTTCCCACTATGGCATCATAGGTTCCTTTGGGATAATCATTGGTTGCTAGTTTTTCCTTAGGAATAAAAATATAAGTAAAACTTTTCTGGGCATTTGGCCAAGGGTTTGTAACCGTTATGGTCGGAAACGCTCCGTTATTGTCAATACTAAAACCTGTGGCATATAAAACACTTGAATTGTAATTTTCATTTACAACTGTTACCGATGTTTTATCTTCTTTACAGGAGACTGCTACAACAATACTTAGAATACAAAGAAATAAGATAATACGTTTCAATAGCTTGGGAATAAGTTAGGGATGACCCTTGATTTGAGATGCAAAGAAACAAAAGTCATTTTTCATGTATTGTACATAGTGTAATTTTATTGAAAATAAAAAGTATGCGAAGCGATTCTAACACCCTTATTTACATTATTGGCGGAGTTATTCTGTTACATTTTGTAATTGGATTTATCTGGCTAGCGGTTAAAATGAGCAAGAAAAAGGACGATAACCTAGGGAATTAGGTTACTTTCGTATTGAATTTTGGTTTACATAAGATGATTTTATGTGATTAAAAGGGAATCCGGTGATTTAAGATATGAAGTTCGAATGTAGAAATACGAATTTGAATATTGACGTCTTTTAAAATTCAATACATTTTTTAGAAATTCCGGAGCTGTTCCCGCAACTGTAAGTTTATGCCAAATTTGTTTGGCACCTCTTTTAAAGAGGGTTAAGTTCTCTACAATGCCACTGCTCATGCTCAAATATTTTGAGGCGAGTGGGAAGGTAGAACTTAATTGAGCGAGCCAGGAGACCTGCCAAATTCATAACATAAATCGATAAACTTTCGGGATAAAGGTTTACGGGTATGAAAAAACGCTGGTATACTATATTGTTCCTATTGTCCATTATGTGGCAAGCTGAAGCCCAAGATTTGCCTGTGCAAAACTTGGATGAAGTCGTTGTATCCGATATACGTCTACAACGTTATGCTGACGGGCATAAGGTTACCATACTTCAAGATAGTACTATCAAGCGCAATGGACTTTTTTTAACATCCCTTCTAAGTTTTAATTCCAATATCTATTTTAAGGAAAATGGTTTGGGTATGGTGTCATCGCCGTCATTTAGAGGTACTAATGCCTCTCATACCGCTGTAGTCTGGAATGGTATCAACATTAATTCCCAATTAAATGGCCAAGTAGATTTTAATACTGTGAATCCTTTTAATTATAGTTCCGTGGCCATTAGAAGTGGTGGTGGTAGTGTACAGTTTGGAACTGGAGCTATTGGCGGGACGGTACACTTGAACAACGATTTAAAATTTGAAAAACATATAGACCACCACGTATTTATGGGCTACGGAAGCTTTGATACCCGTAGCATTAATTATAACAATAGCTACGGCACAGGTCGATGGTCCAGTAGTATTGGCGTAAATTATAATAGTTCCGATAACGATTACCAATATTTGGAAACCGACGAAACCAATGTCAATGGTGAGTTTGAACATGTAAACATAAACGCCAATGCTGGTTTCGTCTTCAACGCAAAAAATGCACTACGGTTGTACCATCAGAGTTTTATAGGTGACAGAAATCTATCTGGTAATCTGTTGGCACCCGGTCGCAGTAGCTATAAAGACAACCAACACCGCACTCAGCTAGAATGGTCCAATTTTGGAAAAAAGGCTATTGGTAGGTTAAAAGTGGCACATTTATACGAAGCGTTCAAGTATTACGAAAATAAGGATTCGGATGTTTTTTCTGACGGTAAGGTCACTACATTGCTTGCCCGCTATGCCGTGGATATCGAACTGTCAGACGCTTTTCGATTAAATTCATTTTTGGAATATAATAATTTTAGTGCGAATGGTAGCAGTTTTGATGCCCCCCAACGAAACGATTTAGCCCTGACAGCTGTTCTTAAGCATACTATAAATACTAAGGCACGGTACAACCTAAGCGCAAGACAAGATGTTTCTTCAGATTTTGCTGCGCCTTTGGTTTTTTCTTGGGCAGGCAGCTATGATTTTGGCGCATCCTATCAGATGCAGTTGAATGCATCCCGTAATTTTCGCATGCCAACTTTTAACGACCTGTATTGGCAGCCTGGTGGTAATTTAGACTTGGTGCCAGAAAATTCATATCAGTTGGATTTGGGTCATCAAATTCAACTTAACGCGCTATCCTTTAATCTAAATACTTATTACATAGAAACAAAAGATATGATTCGTTGGTTACCAAACAACAGTGGTTTTTGGGCACCGACCAACGTAGATGCTGTTCGGATTTATGGGGTAGAGGTAGAGGCTGCGTTTAAAACAGCTATCGGAGATAAACAAGAAATTGAATTTAGAACGAATTATGCCTATACAGTTTCGGAAGACAAAGCGAGCCAAGAACAGCTTATCTATGTTCCTTTTCATAGGGGAAATGCCTCTGTTGCCTATAGTTTTGGTAATCTCGGAACCTTTTATCAACACTTGTACAACGGCCCAGTTTCCATTATTGGTGGCGAATTGGAAGGGTATCAGGTGGCGAATGCCGGACTTACATATACCATAAAAACCAGTGGCAACTTGCAATACCGCCTTGGCCTAACCGTGAATAACCTTTTTAACACGTATTACGAAAATATCGCTTTACGACCGATGCCTAATAGAAATATTCAAACCCAATTAGTATTAAATTTTTAGAGATGAGAAGAAACAAATTAGTGATGATTGCGGCATTAGCCGGAATCCTTTTTACAGGATGTACAGATGATGACGAACCAGCTGCTTTGCCTGGTGTAGGTGTTTCCTTGGTGCAAGAATCTGTGGGGGAGGATGTAGGTACAGTTTCCTTGATATTTACCACTACGAATACTTTTGATACCGATGTTGAATTGATTTACGAGCTAAGCGGGACAGCAACCGCTGATACGGATTATACTTTTTCCCAAGGTGTTTTGGTCCTAGAAGCAGGAACTAATTCCGTTAATCAAAGCTTAAGTATTATTGACGATGCCGAGGTAGAAACAGATGAAGAGTTAATTGTTACCCTTAAGTCTGTTGATGCTGCAACGGAATTTATTTCTAGCAATAGTGCCGTAACCTTAACAATTACTGATAATGATTCCTTTGCATATGAAAACGGAATTTTAGTGCTGCATGAGGGTAATTTCTTTGGCGGAAATGCGTCAGTTTCCTTTATAACTGAAGATTTGTCTACCACTACAAATACTATTTTTAATGAAGTAAATGATACTGCTTTGGGTGATGTAGGACAAAGCATGGCTTTTAACAATGATCTAGCGTACATTGTTGTCAATAATTCTCAAAAAATTGAAGTTGTAAATAGATATACATTTGAATCGGTGGCCACAATTGATGGCGGTCTTTTAAATCCTCGTTTTATGGCCTTTGCTAATGGGAAGGGCTACGTGACCAATTGGGGTGATGGAACAGATGCGGAGGATGATTTTGTTGCAGTCATTAATTTAGAAAGTTTTAGTGTCGAGGATACATATGCTGTTCCTGAAGGTCCAGAAGCTATTCTGGCCAATGAGGAATTTGTATATGTAGCGCATCAAGGAGGTTTTGGTCAGAATAATATTGTGACTGTAATTAATGCTAATACAAATACCATTGCTAGTTCTATTACCGTGGCTGATAGACCAAACTCAATGCAATTTTCAGATGGTGCACTATGGGTGCTTTCCGGTGGGAACCCATCTTGGACAGGCAACGAAACTCCAGGGCAACTGGATAAAATAGATACGACAACCAATACTGTGGAAGTTACTTTTTCCTTTGCACAAACGGAGCATCCTGGATTTTTATCTGTAGATGGGGATGATTTATATTATTTGATGGATGGAAACGTTTTTAATCTTACTATATCCGATACGGTATTACCTACAACGGCTGCTATAGCTGGAGTCGCCTTTTACGATATGACAGTTAATAACGGTAAACTATATGGAGTAGATGCTAAGGATTTTGCTAGTAACGGCACCTTAGAGGTGTATGATCTTACAACCAATACCTTGGACGCTTCCTTAGAGGTTTCCATTATTCCCGGAGGTATTTACTTTAATGGAAAATTTGAGTTTTAGGAAAATTTCATAAATATCATAAAAAAAGGAGCATGTAACCCATGCTCTTTTTTTTATGACTTATTCTGGTTTTAATAATGCGTATCGTCTATCATTCGGTCACTTAAAGGCCCGAACATTTTGGAACTACTGAGTATATTAGCAGGCCTTTTAACAGTGAAATCACGTTTACCAGTACCAGCCGTTATCTCTTGGATAGCTCTAGCCAATAAAGGTTCGTTCTGGTCACCCAAAATACTTAGGTTTTCTAAATCTTCTTTTAATTCGATATCCGGCATCAGTCCGTCAGTAAAGTCCGAAAAGCCATCTGCGTTTTCGTTGCGACCTAATAGGGGCTGTATGGCCCATTGCACATCAGGATTAATCTTATTTATACGGGATGGCGTATAGAGATAGGAATTACCTCGATCATCTACCAAAGTAGTTGAAAATTCGTTTTTTCCGCGTGTTACATCTCCAATTTGGATAACATCCATATAGGGTTCCAAGGAATTAATTAATAATTCGCTTGCAGATGCTGAACTGGCCGTTGTAAGCACATATAGTTTCGCTAATCCCAATGAATTTATTGTCTTGCCGCCAACTTTATCTGCAAAATATACTTCCAATCTATCTTTACTAAACTCAGATTGTAATTTGTCATTATATCTTTTTCTGAGGAATAATTGAGATTTATCGGTACCATAAATCATACTAGCCAAAAGACGTGTTGTGTTGACAGATCCGCCAGGGTTGTACCGTAGGTCCATAACAAGATTCGTGATTCCAGCAGATTTTAAGGATTCAATAGCATTGTATAACTCATCATCATATTCGTTGGTAAACTGGTTGTACATGATATATCCAATCTTTTCGCCGTTGATTTCAAAAGACTTGGAAATGAATACAGGATTTTCTGCTAGGCCTTCCACTTTTGTGAGCGTAACCTCTTTACCATTGGATGCCACTTCTCCATCAACGAATCCTGCCATATTCAAGGTATAAGTGTCACTTTCCCCAAACAACAATTGAATATAATTATCCAAATTAAGGGCTTGTCCGCCAACTCCAGTAAAAAGCTCTCCTCTTTGAATATCCTTAGTTGCAGCATCCGAGCCAGGAATGATATAACGTACATACCCAAAAATATTCTGGCTGTCTTGAAAACGTACAAGACCAAATTCCAAACCATTGCTTTTTGATATACCCGAAAGGGATTGTGTAAGCACTTTGTAATCTTCATTATAAAAACTAAAACGATCGCCTGAAAACAGTAGTTTATCATCGAAAAACGCTCCAGGATCATCTTCAGAATCTAAGAATGTGGTATAATCTGATATGCCTGCAGCGGTATTTTCAAATCTATCATCAGCTAAATCTGAAACATCTTGTTGCCAAAAGTACCAGAAATTCATTGCTTTCCACATAAAATCTTGAACATCCACACCCGCTTCCGAATCTGGATTTATTGTTCCTGGAATAATCAAGTCATCATCTTTGGAACAAGAAAAAAGTGTGGTGAAAATAAGTAGGTAAAGTAACTTTCTCATAATTGAATGTAAAACTTAAGTAGAAATCGATAGGTAAAGTTAATCGTAAAACTATCGTTTTATATCATAAATAGAAATCTCTCTATATGGTTTTCTTCGATTAGAACTGGAAATAGTCTTAATCTTCATGGATTCTGGTACTTGGATGTTTGAAGATTTACCACTGAGTCCTGTAATTTGTTCTATTGCCAAGTCCAATAGCGGTTCTCCTTGTTCCCCTAGCTGTCCTAAATTACCTAGGGATTCCAATAAAGGGAAATCTGGTTGTAATCCGCTGGTAAACTCCCCAAAACCAGCTGCATTTACATTGGTGCCCACTAAAGGTTGTAATGCGTATTTGTGGTTGGGATTTGCACCTTCCAAAGTATTAAAGTTACCTCCTAGTACTATATATGGAATGGGTAAATCTGGTTGACCAGATTGTCTAAATACTTGTTCAGGATTATCTACCAGGGTAACAGAGAATTCGTTTTTACCCCTAGTAACGTCCCCAATATGAATAACATTGATATACGGTTCCAAGCTATTAATGACCAATTCGCTAGCGGAGGCACTGTCATCTGTGGCAAGGATATAAACGGTACCCAAACCAAGGCTGTTCAAGGGATTTCCATCAATGGTATTTATAAATGTATTTTCAGACCCAAAAATGCCTTGCCAATTACTATTCCATTGTTCTTGCGAAAAAAGATCACCATTAAATTGTCCAGTAATCATACTTGCTAGTCGGGTAGCGGACTGTACAGACCCTCCTAAATTATACCTTAAATCTAGCACTAACTCATCTATATTTGCATTTTTTAATTGTGCAAAAGCGGCATTGAGTTCCTCGTCAAAATTACTAGTAAAACTATTGTACATTACATATCCAATTTTAGTACCGTTAACATCTAGTGTAGTAACGATATGCACTGGGTTTTCCGTAATTTCTTGTTTTACCACTTCAATATTAATACCGTTTGGAATCAAACCTTCCTCTTCCAGATTGGCAAAATTTAAGGTGATTATATCTGGGTTAAGTAAATCAAGATTGCTTGTGGTAATTGTGCCTTCGGTGTCTGTTTCAGCAAAGAGCTCTGTATTATTGACAGCATAAAAGATATCGCCTCTTTTTATATTTTTTGCTGCAGCGTCCGAACCATTTATAACATAACGAACAACACCAACAACGTTGCTTCCACCTTCAGGAGGTCTTGTTAGCGTAAATTCTATCCCATTGGTCTTGAAGACGCCTGCAAAGGAATTAAAAAGAATGTCATAGTCGTCTACTATAACACTAAACCGATCTTTTGGTGATCTTAAGGTTTGGAATAGCCCCCTTGGTGTAGCAAAATCGTTTAAATAGGTATAATAATCATCCGTACTAGTAAAGCGATCATTTCCTAGCTCTAAAACTTCATCTTGCCATAAATACCAACTATTCATAGAGGCCCAGATAAAATCGTTTATTTCATTTTCTAGTTGTACGGCGTTTGTTACTTCTTCGGTTTCTTCTTCTATAATAGGATTGTCATCGTTTTTATTACAAGAAGTAAAAACTAAGACCAATCCCATAAATAATAAAAAATATTTTTTCATAGCTATTTTTGCATTTGTGGGTATAAAATATATGTCAATAATCGTTCCAAAATAATAAATAACACGCAAGCATCTTTTTTAGATCCATGACTTCAATAATTATATACGTGTGCTTTTAGTATAAGGATGTTAAATTTACTTACATCTTTAATAAATAAAAATTAATTGTAACAAAACTCGTTGAACTTCGTCTTGCTTTTGTAGACCATTAGAAACGTAAGCGAACAACTAATAACAAATGAAACAATCGGAATTTTTAAATGTGGTGATGCCTTTTAAGGATAAACTATACCGGTTGGCAAAACGTCTTTTGGTTTCTAGTGAAGAAGCAGAAGATGCTACGCAGGAAATTTTGTTGAAGTTATGGTCTAAAAAAAACAAGATAGGAAGTTATAATAGTGCAGAAGCTTTTGCAATGACCATGACAAAGAATTTTTGTTTGGATAGATTAAAGTCTAAACAAGCTAGTAATTTAAAATTAGTACATAGTAATTATAGTGACGATAATAGCTCTTTACAGAGTCAAGTGGAAGCAAGGGATAGTATAGATTGGGTTCAACGTATCATGGAGGAGTTACCCGAGCAGCAAAAATTGGTGTTGCAATTAAGAGATGTTGAACAATATGAATATGAGGAAATTGAAGCGTTGTTGGATATGAAACCCACAGCGATACGAGTGGCCTTGTCAAGGGCAAGGAAAACAGTAAGAGAAAAGTTAAATGAAAAGCATAGTTATGGAATTGGATAGAATAGAAAAATTACTGGAAAAGTATTTTGAAGCAACCGCAACGGTAGCCGAAGAAGAAGTTTTGAGAGCTTATTTTTTAAGTGACGGTGTGGCACCACATTTAGAACAACATACTCCTATGTTTCAATATTTTTCCAAGGCCAAAGAAGAACGCTACACCAAACAAGTTGCATTAAAACCTAAAAGAAATATATATAAATGGGCTTCGTTAGCGGCAGTAGTAGTTTTTATGGTGGGGGCTTATTTTAGCAGACCAACGGTGTCATCTAATAACCTAGAAGAGGTGTACACGGCAGAGGAAATTGCCTCCGCACAAGAGGCATTTGCCTTATTGGCAATGAACTTTAACAAAGGTACGGAGCAAATATATCACCTAGAGGAATTTGAAAAAAGCACAAATAAATTTTTAATTAAATAATAAAAAACATGAAAAAGATATTAATATTAACAGTTTTGGCAATAGCCCCTTATTTTACGCAAGCGCAGGATATTTTTGAAAAGTATGAAGATGACGATAAGGTAAC
Organism: uncultured Maribacter sp.; assembly: GCA_964507115.1. Classification (GTDB taxonomy): domain Bacteria; phylum Bacteroidota; class Bacteroidia; order Flavobacteriales; family Flavobacteriaceae; genus Maribacter. The sequence goes on along the minus strand of CAZDOW010000031.1, from coordinate 17,759 downwards.
TTTTGTAGCCATGCAGCCAAAAATGTTCCAGATGTTGGCCAAAATGAGCGTAAATTCAGACGACCCAGAAGCACGAGAGTTTTTTGATCTTGTAAATTCCATTACTAGTTTTAAGGTAATTACCACAGAAGATGCGGCGATTACAAAAGATGTTGACGGATGGGTAACGAAGCGCTTAAAAACATCTTCTTTTGAGGAACTTATGCGTATCAGAGACGGTGGGTCTAATGTGAAGTTTTACGTAAAAGAAGGTAAAGATTCCGATCATGTAAAGGAACTCCTAATGTTCGTAACCGGGATGAAGGATATGGATATTGACATCAACGGCAAAAAAATGGAAACTGTGCTACTTTCTTTAACGGGAGATATTAATCTAAAATCGGTTTCCAAACTAACGGATAAAATGGATTTGCCTGGAGGTGATCAGTTGGGTAAGGCATCAAAGAAAAATAACTAAAATTCTAATTTATGATGTAAAGGTCTAGTAGCCCTTTCACATTTGAACAAGAGTATCAATTCATCAATCTATAAATCATCTTTCCTGAAAAACAAAAGGAAGGATTTAAAACAACAATCATGAAAAAAGTAGTAGTAGTATTTTTAATCGCAATTTTACCTTCATTTGGTTTTTCGCAATCCATTTTTGACAAGTATGAGGATATGGATAATGTAGGATCGGTAATCATAAATAAAGGCCTAATAGAACTAGCCTCTAGCCTTGGTGGTATGAGTGATGACGCAGAAGCAAAGGAATTTATGGAAGTTGCCAGTGGACTTAATGGTGTGAAAGTTTTTATGACGGAAGACAGTTCTGTATCTGCAGATATGGCTAAGACCGTAACCAAGTATCTAAAATCTTCAAAACTTGAGGAGCTGATGCGTGTAAAAGACAAAGATGTAAACGTAAAATTTTATGTAAGAGAAGGTAAGAAAAAAGACCATGTTTCGGAGCTGTTAATGTTCGTTTCTGGATTGAAAAATACAGAAATAGGAAATCATGGAAGAAAGATAGAAACGGTACTGGTTAGCCTTACCGGCGATATTGACTTAAATAAAATAGGCACGCTTACTAATAAAATGAACTTGCCCAAGGAATTAAAAGAGGCAGGTGAATAAAACACCTAAGAAAGATTCCCCATAATAATAGGATAACCCTATTATTATGGGTTTCTTCTTTTAACAACTTAAATTAAGAATCATGAAAAAAATAATTAGAAGTTTACTAGTGCTAGGGGTTCTTATACTTTCGTCTTGCTCTTCTAACCAAAGTTTACAGGAGTATTATATAGATAAAACTGAAAACCCAAATTTTTTAGCTTTTGATATTCCAACGAGTATACTTAATCTAGAAGCCGCGGAATTGAGTCAAGAGCAAACAATTGCTTACGAATCCCTTAAAAAATTGAATGTACTAGCATTTAAAAAAACATTGGATAATGTGGCTGCTTACAAGGCCGAGAAAATAAAGGTAAAGGCGATTCTGGCTAATGACGATTACGAGGAGCTTATGAAAATGAATACCGAATTTGGCCGTGCAAGTATTCGGTTTAAGGGAGCAGATGATGCTATTGACGAGGTCATAATTTTTGGTGACAATAAGGATAAAGGCTTTGCCTTGGTAAGGGTACTTGGAAAGGATATGAATCCGGCCCATTTTGCTGAATTATTACAGGCATTAGATAAATCAGATTTTGACGGAGAAGGTCTCGGAGATTTAGGAGAATTTTTCAAGTAATAGAATTAATAGATTCACAAAAGGCCTGCTAAATATTTTTATTTAGCAGGCCTTTTGTGTTTTAAAAAGTAATTTTTTGTTCATAAATGTGACCTTCTGTTTATATTCGTGTCTTAAAATAATGAATAAATAACACTAAACACTAAGAAGACAATTATGGAAAACTTATCAATGGAAACAATAATTGGATACGTAGAGACTTACGGATGGCCAGTTCTTAAAGCTATACTTATTTATATTATTGGTTCTTGGATTATTAAGAGAATAATCAAGGCTATCAGAAATGTAATGACAAAACAAGATTATGATAAATCACTTCAGAAGTTTCTTTTAAACTTGGCGAAGTGGGCGTTGACCATTTTCTTGGTAATTACGGTAATATCTACACTAGGAGTTGAAACTACAAGTTTTGCTGCGGTTATTGCTGCTGCAGGTTTAGCTATTGGTCTAGCATTACAGGGGTCTTTATCAAATTTCGCAGGTGGTGTTTTGCTTATCATTTTTAAACCTTATAAAATTGATGATTTAATAGAAGCCCAAGGTGTTTTAGGTTCCGTTAAGGAAATTGAAATCTTCACAACAAAATTAATTACGCCGCAGAATAAATTGGCAATCATCCCTAATGGCGCTATGGCTAATGGGAATATTGTTAATTATACTGCTGAAGGTAAAATTAGAGTTGATACGACTGTAGGAGTAGATTACAGTTCGGATATTAAAAAGACGAAAGAAGTGCTTTTAGCTATGCTTCAAGCTAATCCTAAAGTATTAAAAGACCCTGCACCAAGTGTAAATGTTGAAGAATTAGCGGATAGCTCTATCAACTTGGCCGTAAGACCTTTCTGTAAGCCTGAAGATTATTGGGATGTGTTTTTTGCTACAATTGAAGGGACAAAAGAGGCCTTAGATACAGCAGGAATTGAAATTCCTTTCCCACACGAGGTACAGATTAATAAATAAGATGAGTTTCTTGAAAATAAAAAGACCGCTATTATGCGGTCTTTTTTTTGTTTTATAGCTATCCCTAAAATTAGATGCCTGTGTAGTTACTTGGCGTAATTTGTTTTAGCTCGTTTTTAATACTTTCAGAGACGGCCAAGGTATCTATGAAGTTACTAATAGATGCTTGGTTAATCTTTTCATTAGTTCGGGTTAACCCCTTTAGCGCCTCATAAGGATTTGGGTAACCTTCGCGTCTTAATATAGTTTGGATGGCCTCTGCTACAACTGCCCAATTATTTTCCAAGTCTTGTTCAAATTTTTCTTTATTTAAAAGTAATTTAGTTAGTCCTTTTAAAGTAGACTGAAAAGCAATAATAGTATGAGAAAAAGGAACACCAACGTTTCTTAAAACAGTACTGTCTGTTAGGTCTCGTTGTAGTCTAGAAACCGGTAATTTGGCCGATAGGTGCTCAAACAGTGCATTCGCAATACCTAGGTTTCCTTCAGAATTTTCAAAATCTATAGGGTTCACTTTGTGAGGCATGGCAGAAGAGCCTACCTCACCAGCTTTTATTTTTTGTTTAAAGTAGTCCATAGAAACATAGGACCAAAAATCCCGATCCAAATCTAATAGTATGGTGTTGATACGTTTTAAGTTATCAAATAGAGCGGCCATATGATCGTAGTGCTCTACCTGTGTAGTTGGGAAGGAATGTTGAAGTCCAAGCTTTTCTTGTACAAAACTGCTGCCGAATGCTTTCCAATCAATTTGTGGGTATGCTACTTTATGGGCATTAAAATTACCTGTTGCACCGCCAAATTTGGCAGCACTAGGAATGTCATTCAATAGATTAAATTGTTCTTTTAAACGTACTACAAAAACTGCGATTTCTTTTCCTAGAAGGGTGGGGGAAGCCGGTTGTCCGTGTGTTCTAGCCAACATGGGTATGGTGGCCCATTCCTTTGATAGTTCTTCCAATTTTGCCAATACTGTAAAATATTGAGGTACATAAACGGAATTCATGGCTTCCTTAATGGAAAGGGGTATTGCCGTGTTGTTAATGTCTTGGGAAGTCAATCCAAAATGGATAAATTCCTTGAAGGAAGAAAGACCAAGAGTGTCAAATGCGTTTTTTATGAAATATTCCACAGCCTTAACATCGTGATTGGTGGTTTTTTCTATTTCCTTTATGGCTTCGGCATCTTTGGTGTCAAAATTGGAATAGATTTCCCTTAGAGCGGTAAACTTAGCATTGTCAAAACCATAAAGCTGTGGCAAGGGTATCTCGCAGAGCGCAATAAAGTACTCTATTTCAACTTGGACTCTATATTTTATTAGTGCTTCCTCAGAAAAATAAGGTGCTAAACTAGCAACTTTGTTTCTGTAGCGACCATCAATAGGGGAGATGGCATTTAACTCGTTCAGGGACATACTGTTCGGATTTGTTTGTATTTAAGCGAACAAAGATACCTATTACCTACGCAGTTTAAAAGTATGAAACAGAAGAGTTTGTAAATCTCTATATGTTCGACGATGCGATTTTAAACTAATTTATTTTTTTTAGCGTCATACGGGCACGCGCTTTGTAGGCAGCGCTACCTGTCGCATAATTTTGTTCCAAAATGATTTTTAATTCTGGATGTATCCAATCGAATGTTTGTCCCAATAGTAATAATGTTGGCATCGAATATGCTTTTGCCGCTACTTTGTAATCTCCTATAAGCCAGTCAAAACAGGAAGTTGTTATTCTTTCTAAATGTTGCTTATTTACATGCTGTTGACTTTCGTTCGGTGTTTTGGAGTAATAAACTCGTATTGTAAGTTCACAAATTTTGGCCATGGGCCGTACGGTGGAATCCAGTCTTACTTTTTCTAAAAGGGCCGTAAAACCATCTAAATGTGGGTATAGGTGACTTATGTCTTTTCTTAAGACACTTTCCAAAATCCAGCTGGCCCGGCAACTTATAGGGTCATTAACTCGGGAGATTATGAGTAAAAGTGGTGTAATTAAGCTGGGGTCTTCCAAGATGATTGCGGCCATTTTACTGCGTTTTTCCCTCGTATGGTCTATAAAATCAAGCGTAATATATAATTCTTCGGTCGTCATTAGCTGAGTTAAATTCTAGATTCCTGTGACCTTCTCGCACAAATTATTGTTCCTTCATCAATAAAGCTACCAATTTGGGTACTCCAATGGAAGCACTAGAGCGAATAATTTTGAGGTTAGCCTTGCTGTTTTTGGTTATAGAAGGGTTTGGATCGATAAAATATATGGGAACTTCATTCGTTACAAAATCGATAAGGCTTGCAGCGGGGTAGACCTGCATGGAGGTTCCTATTATAATTAAAAGATCTGCTTTTTTTGTGATTTCAATGGCCCGGTCTAACAATGGGACAGCTTCCCCAAACCAAACAATATGCGGTCTCATTTGATAGCCATTTTCACATACATCTCCTGGTAAAATATCTTTCGTCCACGGAATTATTTTATTATCAGCAACGATACTGCGGGCTTGTAAGAGTTCTCCATGCAGATGTAAAACCGCTTTGCTTCCTGCTCTTTCGTGAAGGTCATCTACATTCTGGGTCACTATAACCACTTCGTATTTTGTTTCTAAGGCAACCAGTGCTTCATGGGCCGCATTGGGTTTCACTTGCAATAATTGCCTTCGTCTTTGGTTATAAAAATCTAGTACTAAAGCCGGATTCTTGGCAAAACCTTCTGGTGTTGCTACTTCCATAACATTGTGCCCTTCCCATAGGCCATCTGCATCCCTAAATGTTTTAAGGCCACTTTCCGCACTAATTCCTGCTCCTGTTAAAACTACAATATGTTTCACATTTTATATTTTGCCTTAAAAATATACTTTTTATTATCTTGGTTTTATGGAAGAAACAGAACTTTTGACTTATTTAGAAGATTTTATTTCCGAAGAACGTAAGGAGCGCTTCATTTCGGTTTTAGAAAAACGAACTAAATTTATCACTGTAGCATTGGAAGACGTATTTCAATTACACAATACTAGTGCGGTTATTCGTAGCTGTGATATTTTTGGTATACAAGAGGCTCATCTAATAGAAAATAGAAATAGCACTGCGTTGGATAAGAATATAGCTATGGGGGCACAACAATGGGTAGATGTGCATCGATATAAGGATACATCTACCTGTATTACAGCGTTAAGAAATAAGGGATATAAAATAATAGCCACCACGCCCCATGATGATTCTGTGTTCTTGTATGACTTCAAAATAGAAGATAAAATTGCTCTTTTTTTTGGAACGGAGCGGGATGGCTTGACAGCAGAAGTTTTACAGGAAGCGGATGGATTTTTGAAAATTCCAATGAAGGGCTTTACAGAAAGTTTGAATATTTCCGTTGCCGCAGCGATTATCTTGCAAGATATAAATGCAAAATTAATCCAAACCAATTTACCTTGGCAGCTCACTGAATCTGAGAAATTGGAAAAACGCTTGGAGTGGACAAAAAAATCTATTAAAAGTATCGACAACATATTGGAACGTTACGACAGTAAAACTTGATTTGTGTTTAAGGATTAGTACTATCAAACCATATATTGTTAACAGTATGATTTTAAGACTATCATTTTATCTATTTTGTGAACTGAAGTACAATTATTCTTTCAATTCCAATAAGGCGATATCAAAATCGTTCTCTAGTATTACTTTTCCCTTTGTAACGACTACTTCGGTACCGGAATAGGTGTCGAATAAGGTAGTGCCGTCACCAAAAAAACTTTTTACAGAAATCGACTTTTTACCTTTGGGGAGATTAAGCCCAACAACTACCTTGTCCTTATAACCTTCCTTAATATAGGTTCTACTAAACACGTAGGGCGATTTTGACAATCGTTCATGTTTACCCGCTCCTATTGCAAGGTGGTTGTTTCTAAAGGTGCCTAGTTTCTGCCAATGTGCTAGGATATTCTTGGTTTTTTGCAGACTGTCCAGTTCATTCCAGTTCATGAAAGAACGTAGCGTGGCATCACCTTGTGTGCTATCAATTACAAGACTTCTGGCGGTTTCGTCCCCATAATAGACCTGAGAAGCTCCTGGCGTCAACAAAAGTACGTTTGCGGCTCTTATAGGGTCTTTTCGCTCTTGGTCAAAAGGTTGCCCGTCATCATGTGAGGTTAAATAGTTTACTACACTTTTGTTTTTTAATTTGGTGTGCAGCAGCTTGCTGTACTTTGAAAATATTTCGTCGTAACTTTTTAGGGCATCGTTCTTTAATTCAAAATTGATAAGACTGTGGAATCCATTATCAAAATAATCTACTTTTTTATCTCCAAAATCGAACTTACGTCCCCCAGAGATACCATAGTTATATACTTCTCCAACCATATAAAATGGATTATCATCTAATACGGAATTTGGATGTTTTTTCTTCCACGTTTCAAAGGCGTATGATGCTTCAGTGTAAAGCTCCGCCCATGCATTTTCGTTAACATGTTTTACAGTGTCTACTCTAAATCCGTCAACTCCATATTCATGAACGTAATCAGTAAGCCATTTAATAATGTAGAACCTAGGGGCTCTTGGATAACCAGTGCGGTCAAAAAATAATTGAAGCTCATCAAGCTCGGTACTCAGTCTTCCTTCTTTTTTCCATTTTGCCAACAATGCATCCGGCAGTTTCACTGGTACGTCAGATGCTGTAAGGATATCCGGTAAATTATCTACTAAAGTGCAATTGGTTGTGTTTTCGTAGGTGGTAAATTCGCAAGTTGGTTCGGTGATTACCCATTCTTTTGGCCAAACAGTGTCTGTGGTTGTTACCGGGCCCGTATGATTTAATACAACATCCAGCAAAACTCGAATTCCTTTTTTATGAGCGGTTTCTACGAGTTCTTCCAAGTCGTTCTTTGTCCCAAAATTAGGATCTAAAGCTGTCCAATCGTTAGCCCAGTACCCATGATATCCATACGTATTTCCTGTACTTTCATCTGTACTACCGTGAATTTGTTCCACAACAGGAGTAAACCAAATAGCATTTATGCCAAGGTCGCTGAAATAGCCATCCTCAATTTTTTTTGTAATTCCTTGAATATCACCACCCATGAAACCTCTAAGTTTTCCAGTTCGGTTGTTGCGATCAAAATTGATGTCATTGTCGGGGTTTCCATTATTAAATCTATCGGTAAGTAAAAAATAGATATTTGCACCGTCCCAAACAAAAGGAACTTTTTTATCAGGTACTGTAAGGGTATCTTTAGGATTCAAAATAGTAGAATCCTGAGTAAGCTCTTTTTTTTTAGACGTACAGGAAGAAACAAGTGAAATGAGGGCAAGTAAGACAAGTAGGTATTTCATGTACATTCTATTTTGCCTAAAGCTATAAAATGCAGACGTAAATGAAAAATTTTATTTTTTCCGGTTCAATACTTTATATTCTTCATAGCAACTACTAATAGCGTCTAAGATTTGAAGGTCGTTTGCTGTTATTATAAATGACTTGGAGTAGTTGCAATTGTTTAGGATATCTTGAATATCTACTTTTTCTAGTTGTAAAAATTCTGTAAGTATTTCCCGATCAAATTTTGAGGCTAATAAATTTCTAATTTCATCGTCCTCTTTCATTTGCCTCAGTTTCTTCATTTGTTTGGGCTTTTTCCCAAAAAGATTTCGAAGCAAGTCTGCCGGATTTAAAATAGCACCTAGTACTTTGGTAACCGCACTAGAATTTTTATTTCCACCTTCATAGGCAACGGATAAACCTGATATGCTGTATTGATATCCCTTGTTTATGGGTAAGTTCTTGACATCTATTTCTAAATAGCCCGTAAGTTGATAGGGCCTTACTATTACTTCTTCTAAGGCATATGCCAGCTCTGTCAAAGCAATTTTAGTATCCTTGAACTTGAACATATCGTTGGTAATCCTAATTTTTTGTGATTTGAATCCAAGAAAGGAAAGATAGAGCGTATCGTTTACTGCTGCTCTTATGGTAAATTCTCCTTTTTCATTGGTAATTGTACCCGTTACTTGGTTTAGGTTTACCACATGCACACTTTCCATACGAACATCTGTCTGGGCATTTACTACAATTGCACTCATACTGCTATTTTCCGGATCATCTTGAGAAAAGGACCACATACAAATAAAACAGAAAAAAAATGCTAAATATTTACCCATAAAAAAGTATGCTTGTTTAATTAGTTTACAAACAAAACAAAAAAATACGCCGAAGCGTATTTTTTAATATACAATTAACTAAAAGAAATCACCTTTTCTTTTTGGAGTCCTCCTTTTTCCAGAGTTTGGACTACTAGAGCCACTTCGCTCCCGCCTTTTGCTGCGGCTGCTATCGCTGCTGTTGCTGCCTCTGTCTCTGAAGCCTTCACTTCCTCCTTTACGTTTCCCTTTATATCCGCCTCCGCCGCTAAAATTTCTGCGACCGCCTCCGCCTCCGCCGCCACCTGGACTTTTGGAAACCTCAACATTAACAAATCTGCCATCAACCTTAAATTCCGTAAATGTGGCTAAGATTTTCTCCGTTACTTCTGCATCGGTGTTAAAGAAAGAAAAACTTTCTTTAACATCAACCTTGAAGACATCGTCTTGCCCTAAACCTACAGTGTCTCGTATAAAATCTTTTAAGGACATCCAATCATAACCGTCTTTCTCACCAACATTTACAAAGTAACGTACGGCACCGCTCGTAGGAGCAGTACCTCCTCTTTCGTAATTACCATCCCGATCAGACGATGAATTAAGATCCTTGGTTTTATTGTAGTAGTTGTAGAATCTAGTAAATTCTACTGAGATAATTTTTTTGATAAGCTCCTCACGATCAAGGCCTTGAAGCACGTCACTTATAGCAGGCAAGAAACTATCCACTTCTGGATTGATTTCCGTATCCTTTATTTTGTTGGCCAAATGATAAAGCTGAATCTCGCAGATTTCCATTCCAGTTGGAATCTTCTTTGATATGAATGATTGCTTTATCTTATTCTCTATAGCCTTTATTTTGCGTAATTCACTTTTGGTAATGATGACCATAGAAATACCTGACTTCCCTGCACGTCCCGTTCTACCACTACGGTGAGTATATATTTCTATTTCGTCTGGTAATTGGTAATTGATTACATGAGTAATATCGTCAACATCTATACCCCTTGCGGCAACATCCGTAGCCACCAACATTTGAATCTGTTTTTTTCTGAAGGAATTCATGACCAAGTCGCGTTGATTTTGACTTAAATCCCCATGAAGGGCACCTGCATTATAACCATCTTCAATTAAGTTTTCGGCTACCTTCTGAGTGTCTCTTTTAGTTCTGCAAAAAATCACAGAAAAAATATTTGGATTCGTATCTGCCAATCGCTTTAATGCTGGGTAACGGTCCCTGCCACCAACTACATAATATTCGTGCTGTACAGTAGATGCTCCAGAATTTTTAGCTCCAACTGTTATTTCCTGTGGAGAATGCATGAATTTTTTAGCGATTACAGCTACCTCTTTAGGCATTGTCGCAGAAAAGAGCCAAGTGGATTTCTCATTAGGCGTATTGGAAAGAATATCTTTAATATCTTCCATAAAGCCCATATTCAACATTTCATCGGCTTCATCCAAAATACAGTAGTCTATTTTAGAAATATCTACCAACCTACGGTTGATCATATCTTTCATCCGACCCGGGGTGGCAACAATAATTTGTGCACCTCTTTTTATCTGTCTTGCCTGATCGGTTATGCTAGCACCACCATAAATGGCTACAACGTTTACATTTTTCTCGTATTTGGAATAGAGTTTTAGTTCGTTGGTGATCTGTAAACACAGTTCACGGGTAGGGGATAGAATCAAACCTTGTGTGGTTCTGCTATTGCTATCTATTTTTTGAATCAGTGGAAAACCAAAAGCGGCTGTTTTACCGGTTCCAGTTTGCGCAAGTGCTACCAAATCGGTTTCACTCTCTAATAGGATAGGGATTGCTTTTTCCTGTACTTCGGAAGGGGTTTCAAAACCCATGTCCGCAACAGCATCTAATAAGGACTTTTGGAGTCCTAGTGCTTCAAACTTTGTCATAATATAATATACTTAATCGCAAATAAGAATGTTGCTTAGAGCGATTATCGTATATAACCTTTTTGACTCAGTCCAACACATGCTATACCAGCGGCGTTAATTTGGCGGCAAAGGTACTGCTAATTAACGAGATAGGATAATTTATATTCTATTGACTTTTTTAAAGGAGCTAAGGTATATCGATAACAAAACATAGCGATGCCTAAAATAACAGATATAAACATGATAGTAACCAAAGATTTTGTAATATGGATCTGTCGTTTATAACTAGGTAAACCACACCAAGAGAGATGCTTATATGTAAAAAAAAGCGTACCTAAGTTAAACTTTTTTGTTGCTTTGCGATAGGTTTTTGCAAATGCTTATCACCCCTTTACGCCTACAATTTTTCCCTTTTTATCATTCTTAGAATGACTGATTTCTTTTCTACTAACATTCTACTTTCTAGGAATACGGATAGAGAATCCAGTTCATTTTGTTTTACATCACTATACTGTTACCAGCTAGAATAGTTGACCGCGCGATTAGGGGAATCATCTTTTCCTCTTGCAAATATCCGTTTACCAATTGTGATATGGCAATCAGGGCTGCGAAAAAGGCAATGAGTACGTCTTCTATTGCTTCAGCTCTTTAGACAACTGCCGATATTTCTAAGATATCATTGTTCCTCTTGGATGTTAACATCCACTGTTTTTAGATATTCTTTAAGTTTTGAAAATGCTTGTCCTCTATGACTTATTTCATTTTTTATTTCCATTGGGAGTTCAGCGAAGGTTAATTCGTATCCGCTTGGTTTAAATATAGGATCATAACCAAACCCTTTTTCGCCTTTCTTTTTTTCTGTAATTGTACCTTCTACGGAACCGTCAAAAAAAATGGTTTCGCCATTTAGATTTAATGCTATGGATGTTTGAAAATGTGCTGACCTATCTTTTTGGTTTGAAAGGTTCCTTAACAACTTATCCATATTGGCGTTTGCATCATTTTCTTTACCTGCATAACGGGCAGAATATACTCCTGGTTCACCGTTAAGTGAATCCACAATTAAACCTGTGTCATCCGCAAAACAAGGCAAATTATAGGTTTTTGTAATATGGTCAGCTTTTATCTTTGCATTCCCGTTTAGTGTAGTTGCTGTTTCTGGGATATCTTCAAAACAACCTATATCTTCTAACGATACTAGGGTAATATGATTTGGAACAATAGCTTGTATCTCTTTTAATTTGTTCTGATTATGGGTGGCAAATACGAGCTTCATTCAAAATAATTTTATAAAATTTAGGACATATGACGCTTCCAAATGTACTAATTTTATATAATGGAATTAAAATTACCCCCTGTTGTTATCTTTTCGATTTTTGCTGTTGCTATGTATCTTTTAAGTATGGTGTTGCCATTTGGGTTTTTCGATTTTTTTGGAAGGTTATTGTTAGCAAAAATTCTTGTTGCATTATCCGTCGGTATTATTTTGGTAAGTCTTGTTCAGTTTTTCTTAGGAAAAACTACTATGGACCCCAGCAAACCTGATAAAGCTTCCACCTTAATAACTAAAGGTGTTTACAGGTTCTCTAGAAACCCTATGTATTTTGCTATGCTATTGCTTCTTCTTGCTCTTGGTCTAACATTAGGTAATGCATTCCATACACTTATTGCTGCTGGATTTGTAAGCTATATGAATCGTTTTCAAATTATTCCAGAAGAAGGTTTATTGTTGAATAAGTTTGGTAAAACGTATAAAGAGTATGTTTCAAAGACCAGAAGATGGTTTTAGAGCGGGACAATATTAATTTAAATGCTTATACTTAAAAATATTATTCAATTAGCTTATTTTTTAATATATTAGTATAATAGTTAATTATTATGATAGCAATTATTACAGGAGATATCATTAATTCAGAAAACCATCCTTCTACGGAATGGATTGGGGGCTTAAAGAATTATTTTAATCGTTTTGGATCTTCTCCTATGCAATGGGAAATATATAGGGGAGATGAATTTCAGTTAAAGGTTAATAGGGATAATGTCCTAAAATCTGCAATCCAAATAAAAGCGCTACTAAAATCGGTCAAGGGATTAGATGTTAGAATGGGAATGGGTATAGGTCTGGAAACCTACATAGGTACTGGGGTTAGCGAATCTAATGGTCCCGCGTACCAACGTTCTGGTCGTAAGTTTGAATCCCTAAAGGAAAGTAAGGTTAATCTAAGTATAGCTACCGGTAATGAAGCAGACGATCTAACTTTAAATCTTATGTTGCGTTTGGCATTGGATTTTATGGATAACTGGAGTGTGGTTTCAGCAGAGATTGTAGCAATGGTATTGGACAACCCAGAGGCTTCCCAGAAAGAGATTTCGAAAAAACTAGGAATAAAACAATCTGCCGTTAGCCAAAGGATAAAAAGAGCTCGCTTAGATTTGGTCTTAGATTTGCTAGCTTTTTATGAACAAACTATCAAAGACATCTAAGGTATGCTTCTATTCATTAAACTATTGCTGGCCCATTTGATTGGAGACTTTGTGGTTCAGCCATCAAAATGGGTGATTCATAAGGAGGCTAACAAAGTAAGGTCGAAATACCTTTATATTCATGTGCTACTTCATTTTGCACTTTATATGGTGGTATTATGGGATGCAAGTTATTGGAAAATGGCCGCAATCATTGCTGTATCCCATCTGATGATTGATCTCACCAAATTATATGCTAGTCCCTGGTTTAGGAATAAGAGTGTTCCCTTTTTTATTGATCAATTCCTTCATATTTTAGTACTCTATGTTTGTTGTTTTTACACCGAATTACCAGAGCATTTTATTTCCTTGTTTGAAAATTTAAATTGGCATTTAGTACTCGCTGTTGTATTTGTAACCTTCCCATCTGCTGTAATTATGGGAAAGTTGTTGGAATCAATGTCTAGTCAAATAAATACCGATCATAAATCTCTTCCCAATGCCGGCAAGTATATTGGTATTATAGAGCGTTTATTCGTACTTGTTTTTATCATAATCGGCAGATGGGATGCCATAGGTCTTTTAATAACGGCAAAATCTGTATTCCGGTTCAATGATCTTAAGGAAAGCAACAATAGAAAACTTACGGAGTATATATTAATTGGCACTTTAGTAAGCTTTGGGCTGGCCATTATCGCTGGTTTATGGTATATTAATTTCCGTTAAAAATTATTTTCTATTTATCAGAAAAATTTAAAAACAACTTGCTTTTACTTTAAATTTTAATCAATCCTTCTGCATTTTGTTTTATTTGGCTTCTAAATCTGGATCAGACAAATATAATTTTTACTTTTGTGCATTAATTTTAGAGCATAACTTCTAATCTAGAGGAGACCATATATTTAAATAAGCGATTAATCAATGATAGCAGCGGGAAGAAAATATGTTTTTGACTTCGATAGCACCCTTACTAGAGTAGAAGCCCTTGATGTATTGGCGGAAATTACATTGCAAGGAAAATCGGACAAGGATAAAATTATTGAAGAAATCCAAAAAATCACGAATTTAGGTATTGATGGAGATATTTCTTTTACTGAATCTTTGGAAAGTAGAATCAAGTTATTGAACGCCCATAAGAACGATTTGGATCACCTTGTAGCGGAATTACGGAACAAAATTTCTAAATCGATCACTTCCAATAAAGATTTTTTTGAGAAATATGCAGATGATATCTATGTGATTTCCTGTGGTTTCAAGGAATTCATTGTTCCTATTGTCAAGGAATATAATATTCCGGCGGAAAGAGTGTATGCCAATACGTTCAAGTTTGATTTGGATGGAAATATTATAGGTTTTGACGAAAAAAATGTACTCTCCCAGCACAATGGAAAAATACAATGTCTTAAAGAAATGAACCTTGAAGGCGAGGTTCAGGTCATTGGCGACGGTTATAGCGATTATGTGATGCGAGAGGCTGGTATTGCCCATAAATTTTTTGCTTATACCGAAAATGTGCATAGAGAAAAGGCGACGAATAACGCTGATCATGTTACACCTAATTTAGATGAATTTTTATACCTGAACGATTTGCCAAGAAATATCTCATACCCCAAGAACAGAATCAAAGTACTTTTAATGGAAAACGTGCACACTGCTGCATTCGAGAACTTGTCCGAAGACGGATTTTCGGTAGAGTTGATCAAGCATAGTTTACCCGAAGAGGAACTTATAGAAAAAATAAAAGGTGTTCATGTGTTGGGCATCCGATCAAAGACTCAAGTAACGCAAAAAGTGTTGGATGCTGCCGATAAACTATTGGTAGTTGGTGCTTTTTGTATTGGAACCACTCAAATAGATTTGGAGTATGCTAAGAAGAAAGGTGTAGTGGTCTTCAACGCACCCTACAGTAACACTCGTTCTGTTGTAGAGCTGGCGATTGGGGAGATTATTATGTTAATGCGAAGTGTGTTTGCAAGAAGTTCGGAAATACATAACGGTCAGTGGCAAAAAACGGCTGCTGGATCACGGGAAGTCCGTGGTAAAAATTTGGGTATCGTAGGCTATGGTAATATTGGTAAGCAATTGTCGGTTTTGGCCGAAGCAATTGGTATGCGTGTATATTACTATGATGTTGAAGATAGTTTAGCACTTGGAAACGCAAAAAAATGTAACACTTTGGAAGATTTATTAAATATTTCGGATGTCGTTACACTACATATCGATGATAACCCCGCCAATAAAAATTTTATCGGCGAACGTGAAATAAATCAAATGAAGCAAGGTGCTATGTTGATAAACCTTTCCCGTGGTTTTGTAGTAGATATAGATGCATTAGCAGCGGCCTTAGAAAGTGGGAAAATAGCAGGTGCTGCAGTAGATGTTTATCCTGAAGAACCAAGAAGCAACGGTGATTTTGTGTCTAAACTACAGGGTTTTTCAAATGTGATATTAACACCTCACGTTGGTGGTAGCACGGAAGAGGCGCAACGCGATATTGCAGATTTTGTACCCAATAAAATAATGAATTATATCAATTCTGGGAATACGGTAGACGCAGTTAATTTTCCAAATATTCGTCTACCAAAACAAAATAAGGCACATCGTTTCCTGCATATTCATAAAAACGTACCGGGAATTATGGCAAAGATAAACGAGGTCTTGGCTCATTTTGAACTGAATATATCCAGTCAGTATCTATCTACGGACAGTGACGTTGGTTACGTAATTACAGACTTGGACAAGGAATATAACAAGGATGTTATCAAAGCACTTAGAAAAGTGGAAAATACTATTAAATTTAGGGTACTGTACTAAACTACTAAACCCGAAGTTGGATATTTTTTTTAGTTTTATATTCTCAATTTCGTATTTTAGTTATGATGATAAGGTTCATTCTTTAGAATAGTAAAAGCCCTGTATACTTGTTCCACCACAAAAAGTCGTACCATTTGGTGCGAAAATGTCATTTTTGATAAACTAATTTTCCCTGAAGCGGTTTTGTACACGGTATCGCTAAACCCGTAAGGTCCGCCAATAACAAATACCAGTTGCTTAATCCCGGAATTCATTTTTTTCTGTAAATACCCCGAGAATTCTACCGAGTTAAACTGTTTGCCGTTTTCATCTAATAGAATCAGAACATCAGTGGAGACTAGTTTTTTTAGGATAAGTTCACCTTCTTTATTTTTTTGCTGTTCCTGGGAAAGGTTTTTGGTTTTTTTTAAATCGGGAATAACTTCAAGTTCAAATTTAATATAATGTTCTAAGCGTTTTTTGTAGATAGCGATGAGTCGCTGTAATTCTATGCTATCCGTTTTGCCAATGGCTAATAGTTTTATCGTCATAATTCAAAAGTAAATCAAATTCCCAAAATGGATTCGTATTTTAGCACAAGGCAATAAAAGTATATGATTTCAGAAGCGCAATTTAAGGAAGAGATAAAAGGAATTATTTCAAATGCTATACGGGAGGACGTGGGTGACGGCGATCATAGTTCATTGGCCTGTATTCCTAAAGAGGCTTTAGGTAAAGCTAAACTTTTGGTAAAGGATAAAGGTGTTCTTGCAGGCGTTGCGTTTGCCAAGGAAGTATTTGATTATGTGGATAAAGACTTAAAAGTAGAAACCTTGATTGTAGACGGTAGCAAAGTCAAACATGGGGATATAGTCTTTTATGTGTCGGGAAGTTCACAAAGCATATTAAAAGCAGAACGGCTGGTACTTAATGCGATGCAACGAATGAGCGCTATTGCTACGAAGACCAATTTTTTTGTTGGATTACTGGAAGGCACGGGCACAAAAATATTAGATACCAGAAAGACTACGCCAGGCATACGTGCCTTAGAAAAATGGGCAGTAAAGATAGGAGGTGGCGAGAACCATAGATTTGCCCTTTATGATATGATAATGTTAAAAGACAACCATATTGATTTTGCTGGAGGTATAACTAAGGCAATCGAAAAGACTCAAAACTATCTTGAACACACTGGGCGAAATCTGAAGATAATCGTTGAAGCTAGAAATTTGGCGGAAATTAAGGAGATTTTGAAGTCTGATGGTGTGTACCGCATTCTGATCGATAATTTTAATTACCAAGATACTAAGGAAGCTGTGAGACTGATTGGAGACCGTTGCTTAACAGAATCCTCCGGAGGTATTAATGAAGATACTATTCGGCAGTATGCAGAGTGCGGGGTGGACTATATTTCTTCAGGAGCGCTCACGCATTCCGTATATAATATGGACTTAAGTCTAAAAGCTGTATAAATGTCTTTAGAGATAGAGGAACGCTTAGAAAAAATACCTGTGATTAACTGGCTAGTTCGGTTGCTTAAAGAAATTAGGCTACCCGGTTTTAAGGGACTCTCGATTTATGACCTTACCGAAATGTATGTCGTAGGTATTATTCAGGGGACACTTTCTACAAGGGCCAGTGCCATTGCGTTTAGCTTATTTATGGCAATATTCCCATTATTAATTTTCATGTTAACCTTAGTACCCTATCTTTTAGAGATTGTTGCGATACAAAACGAAAATTTTGATACTGATTTTCTATCTTTTCTTGAATCTTTTTTACCAACGGCTACGG
>CAZDOW010000030.1:0-36957 GCA_964507115.1 uncultured Maribacter sp. | reverse complement strand
GTGCCAATTTCGTCCCCTGCATAGATAATAGGTATCCCCCCGTAGCTAAGAATAATACCGTGTAGCATTAGAATTTTGGATATAGCTTGTTCTGTTTTATACTTATCTTTTTGTTCTAGTGCCTGTTCTAGGCCTAATAAAGATGCGGAGCTCCCAGTGATTCTACCGTCTCCATTCTTTGGGTTATACATAAAAACGATACCCTTGGCCGGAGACCAGTCTAGTCTTTCACAATAATAGTCTAGTAAAAATTTACGATGTTCACTTGGGGACCAACCCATATCACGTATAAAATCATCCTCATATCCTAAGCCAATATCATCATGGCATCTTATGTAATTTATCCAAGTGCTATCTGCGGGTTTGGACGGAACCTCTATTAGACTTTTATGTAGTAGGGATGTTTTTTTTGTTGCAATTGAGTTCCATAACAAAGCCATTAATGAAGCGTTATAAGCCACTTCACATTCATTTCCCTCTAGAGGACCCTCACCAAAATATTTTATGATGTTTCTTGGGGCAACAATAGCTTCTGCAAGCAGTATAACCCCAGGAGCAATTACTTGCAAACACATTCTGAATAGTGCTATTAACTGATGTGCTTCCGGAAGGTTTTGAGATATAGTTCCTATTTTTTTCCAAAGAAATGCAAGGGCATCAAAACGGATAACATCCACACCCATATTCGCTAATTTAACCAAGTTGCCCAACATTGCGATGAGCACTTCTGGATTGGTGTAGTTTAAATCCCATTGATACGTATTAAAACAGGTCATGACCCATTTTTCCATGTCGTGATTATAGGTAAAACTTCCAGGAGCGGTCTTGGGAAAAACTTCTGGTAAGGTCTTTTCAAATTCATCGGGAATTTGCCGATCCGGATAGGTGTAATAAAAGTTTTGATATTTTTTATCCCCAGCCATGGCTTTTTTTGCCCATTCAAATTCGTCTGAAGTATGGTTCACAACAAAATCTAGCATCAAAATCATATCTTTTGATCTTGCTTTTTTGGCCAAGTTGACGAAATCCTTCTTTGAACCATATTTGGCATCAATTTCATGATAACTGTTCACAGCATAACCTCCATCGTTTTCTCCAGAAGGTCTAGTAGTAATTGGCATTAGGTGTAGAAGGTTAATACCCAAATCTTCAAAATAGGGAAGTTTTTCATTTAGGCCCTTTATATTTTTGTTAAACCGGTCTACATACAATTGCATTCCTACCAATCGCTCACTTTGGTACCAATTTCCCGCTTTCAAACGTTCTAAGTCTAAGGTTTTTAATGATTCAGGTCGTTGCGAGAAAAGAGTTTCTATTTCCGTTAAAAGTTTATGAAAATAAACTTCGTAGTTCTCTTTGGGGTAGAGTGAAAAAAATAGGGAACTAATCAGAGATAGATTGGTAGAAAGTCTTGTGTTAAATAAATCTTGGGTGTTATCTACACCTAATTTTGGTCTTTTGGAGACCAGTAGGCGATGTAAAGCAGCTTGATTCATTTTAGGAATTTAGGAAGCTAATTGATTTTGGTTGGGGAGCGATTCTATAGCACCAAAATTAGTGGTGGTAATAGCACCTGCTTTATTCGACATAGCCACCATTGCTGTGAGCATATCTTCATCTTTTAGTGTTGCTACCAAATCGGTTTGGGAGGCAATTTGCTTTAAAAGGCACCCTATAAAGGCATCGCCTGCCCCTGTAGTATCAATCGGTGTTACAGAAACACTAGGAATGGTTTTACTGTATTTTTTTGTGCTAAGTAAAGTGCCTTCCTTACCAAGGGTAACTACTATGGTTTCTGTTCCGATTTCATGAAGAACGTCGCAAGCCTCTTTTAAATCGATTTTACCCGATAATAATTGAGCCTCTTCTAAGCTAAATTTACATAGGTGTGATTTTTGGACAAAGGGCATACACTTTTTAATAAATTGCTCTTCCTTGTTTTTCCAAAGATCTACTCTGTAATTTGGGTCAAAACTGATAAAGGCATTTTGCGTGAGTGCGTCAAAAAAATACCGACCGTAAGCATCCTCTAACTTTCCCCCTAAGAGTGCCGTTGCAGCGCCAAAGTGGACCATATTTGTTTTGAAATCATGTTTTAAGGACGAATCGTATTTTAGTTCTCGATCGGCACCCCTGCTAAAAACAAAATCTCGCTCCCCATCTTTATCAATAGAAACAAAAGCCAAAGTGGTAAAAACTTCCGATTTCTGAGCCAAGGAGATATCCACATTTTCCCTTTCCAAGATACTCAATAAGAATGCACCAAAGGGATCGTCACCAACACAGCCAATAAAAACACTTTTACCCTTTAGTTTGCTAATTGCACATGCAACATTTGCAGGGGCACCTCCTGCCTTCTTGGTAAATTCCATAGCCTTAGACAAATCATTCCCTTGATTTTCTGCAACAAAATCTATTAGCAATTCGCCAATACAAAATACCTTTTTCATAAAATTACCTTAGAAATTGGAATTTCTAAGGTAAACAGAAAAAAGAGTTTGATGTATGTTTTGTTGCGAATTATTCTTTTTTTGATGTTTTAAGTCAAACTAGTAGAAAGTTACGATTTTAATCGGTCAATCAAACCTCTATATACTTGTTGTGCTTTAAGGAATTCCCTACCTTTTTACTTCAATTATAAAACACACAAAATATGGGCATATTTGATGAGATAAAGAAAAAACTGAGCCATGAGTTTATAGACATTATTGAATGGTTGGACACTTCAAATGATACTATAGTGCATCGTTTTGAACGCTACCAGAATGAAATCAAAAATAATGCCCAGCTAATTGTTAGAGAAGGACAAACGGCAGTATTTATAAACGAAGGACAACTCGCAGATACTTTTAAACCGGGAAGCTACACCTTGAATACTAAAAATTTACCTATTCTAACAACTTTGAAGGGCTGGAAATATGGTTTTGATAGTCCGTTTAAAGCGGAGGTCTATTTTGTGAGTACACGCTTGTTTACAGATGAAAAATGGGGTACAAAAAATCCCTTTATGCTAAGTGATAATCGTTTTGGTCTTGTTGAAATTCGCGCTTTTGGAACCTATAGTTTTAGGATAAACGACCCGGGAAAATTTGTGGTTGATGTCGTGGGAACAGATGGAAATTTCACTAATTATGAGGTGAACGAGCATCTAAAAAGTTTGATTGTTACCCGTTTTACTGACACTGTTGGGGAAGCTAATTTGCCAGTAGAGTTATACGCAGCCAATACCAGCGAATTGTCAGAAACGTGCCAGACGGTTATGCAACCAGAATTTAATCGGGTAGGTATTGAATTAGAAAAATTCTATATAGAGAATGTTTCCATGCCTGAAGAGCTTAAAAAAGAGATTTTTGAATATAGCCGATTAGACAAGCTAGATATGACCAAATTGGCTCAATTTAAAGCAGCTAAAGCGATGGAGCTAGCTGCCGCAAACGAAGGCGGCACTGCTGGTGCCGGTATGGGTATGGGTATGGGTTTTGTCTTAGCACAACAGATGGGAACTATGATGGGCCAACCATCTGGTCAGCCATTTGGAGGTCAATCTCAACAAGCACAACTACAAGGCCCACCTCCTGTTCCTGTTCAGGTAAGTTATTTTTATGCAGTTAACGGACAACAGACAGGTCCCGTTTCATTTGATAAGCTTAAAGAGCTTTTTGCTAATAGAACTATTAACAGAGATTCCTTAGTTTGGAAACAAGGGATGTCCAAATGGGCAAACCTAAAAGAAGTAGAGGAATTAAAATCATTTTTAGGCGGTAATACACCCCCGCCATTACCAACAACTTAAGATAAGAGAGGTTAATAAAGATTATAATACTCGCTAGCAAGTGCAAAATACGAATGGAAGAAATTCAAGAGTCTGAACATAAAAAGGCATGTGCCAACTGTGGCGCAGAACTTAAATTTAAACCGGGTTCACATCAACTGAACTGTGAGTATTGTGGCTATGAGGAATTTATTGAACAATCCAAGAGTAGTTTTGAAGAACTGGAGCTCGCACACTATTTAAAGGTAGTGGGCGAGAATGCCTTTACGGAAACCATTGATCTCTTACATTGTAAAAATTGTGGTGCCAACCAGCATGTGGAGGAAAACTACAAATCCTTGGATTGCGTGTATTGCAGCGAACCACTAATACGTGAAGATATAGAACAAGAAGGATGGATATTGCCAGGTGCCTTGGTTCCTTTTCAATTAGGCACAAAAGACGCAAGGGGTATTTTTAAAACTTGGGTAGTGCGTTTGTGGTTTGCTCCAAATAGGCTAAAAAGAGCTGCGCTAAACCCTGAAGGTTTACATGGGCTTTATGTGCCCTACTGGACTTTTGATAGTAATGTTTTTGCCTCTTACCAAGGACAACGCGGGAATTATTACTATGAAACACAGACGTACAATAGTAATAAAGGAAAACGAACACGACAGGTACGCAAAACCAAATGGACACACGCTGTTGGCAATATCGATGGATTTATAGATGACATTCTTATTAATGCCTCGCAAAAAAAAAGAAGGAATATTCCGGCTGCCGTTGCTTTGTGGAACTTAAAGGAACTAGTAGTTTTTAATTCTAAATATCTCTCTGGTTTTGTTACGGAAAAATATACGGTATCGCTTAAGGAAGGGCATCATCAATCGTTTCAAGAAGCCAAACAAATTGCGTATAATTGGATACGAAGGGATATTGGGGGAGACACCCAGCGTATTACTAGTACAGATATAAAATTATCAAAAGAAACATTCAAACATATTTTGCTCCCTGTATACATTAGTTCTTATCGGTATAATGGAAAAGAGTATCATTTTTATATTAACGGACAAACAGGAGTTTTGAGCGGAAGCAGACCGTACTCATTTTGGAAAATTTTATTTTCAGTTCTTTTTATTCTTGTAGTCATTGGCGTTATTGCCATTTTTGCAAAATGAGAAACGAAAGAACCTTGGTCATAGGAGATATCCATTCGGGATTAAAAGGGCTACAACAAGTGTTGAAAAAAGCAAATGTGTCCTCCAATGATACCCTTATTTTTCTTGGAGATTATATAGATGGTTGGAGTCAAGCTGTTGAAACGGTAGACTTTCTTCTAGAGTTAGACAAAACCCATAACTGTATTTTTCTGCGGGGAAATCATGATGAACTCTGTTACCAGTGGTTGATTGGACCAACGGATAATCCAATGTGGTTTAAACATGGGGGTGAAGCTACAGTGAATTCGTATCAAAATGTGAGTAAAGAAGTAAAGGCGTTGCATATGGAATTTTATAAAAACCTAAAAAATTATTATCTTGATGATACTAATAGGCTTTTTTTGCACGCTGGATTTACCAATCTAAAAGGGGTAGAATTTGAATATTCTGCTGTAACCTTTTATTGGGACCGCACTCTTTGGGAACTTGTACTTTCTTTAAACCCTAGTTTAGAGAAAGACGATTTTTACTATCCTAAAAGACTATCCCAGTACAAGGAGATTTATATTGGTCATACTCCGGTAACGCGGATAGGGAAAACCACTCCCCAAAATGCAGCAAATGTTTGGAATATTGATACGGGAGCCGCCTTTAAAGGACCTTTGACTATAATGGATATAAATTCAAAAATGTATTGGCAAAGCAGCCCTGTTTATACATTTTATCCGGGGGAGCATGGCAGAAATTGAAAATTGAGATAGTTTTGAACGTATTTTAGTTAATAATTACGAACTTTGATAAAAATGGGGGAAATGTCAGAAAAAAATATAAGATTAGACGTGATGCAGGCTATTGAGCCGGAGGTGGAAGGCTTTATGGAAAATTTTCTAATACAGCCCGAAGATATTTGGCAACCAACAGATTTTTTGCCTGACCCCCAAAGCGATAATTTTTTGGACCACGTAGAACAACTTCGCGAAGAATCTAAGGAACTAGGTTATGACTTTTGGGTTACTATGGTCGCAGATACGATAACGGAAGAAGCCTTGCCAACCTATGAATCTTGGTTGATGGACGTTGTGGGAATAGACCAACATGGAGAAAATAAAACCAACGGATGGGCTAAATGGGTCCGTGCATGGACTGCAGAAGAAAACAGGCATGGCGATGTGCTAAATAAATATCTTTATTTATCCGGTAGGGTAAACATGAGGGAAATAGAAATTACTACTCAACATTTAATTTCCGATGGTTTTGATATTGGAACCGACAGAGATCCCTACAAGAACTTTGTGTACACTTCTTTTCAGGAATTGGCGACGAATATCTCTCACAAACGCGTAGGCCAAATGGCAAAGAAAAAGGGCAACGTTTTGTTGGGTAAAATGTGCACTATTATCGCAGGTGATGAAATGCGCCATCATTTAGCATATAGAGAGTTTGTAAAGACTATTTTAGGGCATGACCCTAATGGAATGATGTTGGCTTTTGCTGATATGATGAAACAAAAGATTATAATGCCTGCCCATTTTTTAAGGGAATCTGGTGGAACTATTGGTGCTGCGTTCGAGAATTTTTCCAACTGTGCGCAACGTTTAGGTGTTTATACTGCTCAAGATTATATTGAGATACTAAGTAAACTAAACGCTTTCTGGGAAATTGACACTGTTAGAGGTCTTAATGATGAGGCACAAAAAGCAAGAGATTATTTGATGAAACTTCCGGAAAGATTAGAGCGTATTTCATCTAGAATGAAGTTTCCCGAAGATCAATACCACTTTAAATGGGTTGAAGCCAACGGTAGACTATAAACCAATTAGGATAAACTAAAAACCCCGATTCCATATGGAATCGGGGTTTTTAGTTTAGGTTGGTAAGTGTATTATAATTTTCCGTGATCGTGTTCGTCTTGCCATTTAGCAAGTTTTTTCCATTTTCCTTCATATGCCATTTTCGATTGCATTGGCCAGGAAGCAGGGTCGTGTACTTGGTAACGCTTGCCACCACCGTCAAGTACTTTCTGGCAATCGGCAACGGTAGCATCTGAAAGTGCTTTCCATGTTTTTATACCTGCGTCTTTGAACATACCCTCAATTTTAGGTCCTATTCCTTCTACAATTTTAAGGTCATCCTGTTTTACAGTTTTTCCAAAAACAGCTTTTGCAGCTGCACCATCAAAAGGAATAGAAGCTATTGCTGCTCCGGCAGCAAAAGATGATGCAGAAGCTCCAAGATTAGCATTGACACTTATCTTTTTGTTACAGGTAGCTAAATCGGCCTGTAGTTTTGCATTTTTATCTTCTAGAAGTTTTAAGTCTGCCGAATTATCGATTGTCGTGTTACCTCCACGCCCTAGCAAATATCCAAGAATTCCACATATTGCTCCTACCAACAAGGGAATTAACCAGCACCAGATGTTTATATTTTCAAAATCCATTTTATCTTAATTTTTAGTATTAGTGTTTATTTAGTTTAGTGTTACTACCGTTCTTCTGTTCTTACCTTGGCCATCTTTAGTTGCATTACTTGTAACAGGGGCTGTTTGTCCTTTAGAAGAAGTATTGATTATAGTCTCTGAAATCCCATTTTTAATGAAATATGCTTTAGCAAAGTTGGCCCTGTTCAATCCAAGCTTCATGTTGGTAGATGCTACACCTGTATTGTCAGTGTGCCCAACAATGTTTACGGTCGCTCCTTCTACTTTATCTAAATATCTGGAAATGTTAGCAACTTTATGGCGCTGTTCTGCTGATAGGTTTATGGAGGCTTCCGCTGTATCAAAGTAAAGTACCAATGGGTTCGCTTTTATTTGGTCATAGAGCGTTTTAAGTTCATCGGAAGCCGTTTCCGATTCCCCAGTTATACTGTATGCTACAGGACCTAAATAAATATCTTCTTTGGCCACCATACTGTTCATTAATTCCCCCGTGGTATTAATACTAGCAGCTGAAATACCATTGGCAACTATGTGATTTTTTACCGCATTGGCACGCGCCAACCCCAAGTTTGGGTAAGCAGAGTCATTCGTTTCATCACTTTTGTAATAACCAGCGATGTTTATAACCTTACCTGCATTTGTCGATAAAAAGTTTTTTAGACTTGTAATACCGGTACTCATATTCGCGGATAAAGGCATCAAAATATCCGATGATGATGCGTTAAAGTTATAGTTGTCATTTTCGTTATACGCGTAATCACCATCGCTAAAAGCAAAAGGATAAGAAGTTGCCTCTGCTACTATGGGAATTCCTGCCTCTTTTGGAGGTTCTTCGATAATGCTTTCTCCACATTCACTGCAACAGGTAATATAGAAATAAGTTCCCAGCAGAATGGTAAGAAGCATCAGCAATAGATACTTTGTTGTTCTTGTCATTTTTAAGAATGATTTAGTGTTTGACATACAATGTATTAAAAAAATCTTAAAATTTTCAATATTAACGCTCTTAATTGCTAGTAATCAGCGTACAGGAGATTTTCCAATTACACATAATTTATTTCCATTGGTACAGGCTCGTGTATAAACGGTATAATTTGTAAGGAGTGAAAAGACTATTATGTCGAACTTTATAGAACAAATAATAGTATCCTATAGCTCCCGACAAAGTTCCGGCACTGTGGTAGGATTTCAAAACATATTTGAGTTAGTTGCAAAAGCCCTATTACGAATTCGTAATAGGGCTTTTTTTTAAGAATAAATATTTTCCTGTTGTACAGAAATCATATCAAACCATACACAACTAAATACAACTTGTTTAGTGTTCCACTATCTTCACTAGAGAATAATAAATGGAATGAAAAAAATTAAAAAACAAATCACATCTTCCTTCAGATTCTTATTCATGGTTGTAATATTAGGAGCACAGGCCATGTTAAGAGGTAGTTGGACACATGAAAATGCGGGTCAGAATATTCCTTAGATTTTTATAGATCAAACTTAATACCTTGTGCTAAAGGTAGCTCTGCAGTATAATTAATGGTGTTGGTTTGTCTTCTCATATACACTTTCCAAGCATCAGAACCGCTTTCACGTCCCCCACCTGTTTCTTTTTCGCCACCAAAAGCACCACCAATTTCTGCACCAGAAGTGCCAATATTCACATTTGCTATACCACAATCACTACCGGCTGCAGATAGGAAGCGTTCTGCCTCTCTAAGATTATTGGTCATAATCGCAGAAGATAACCCCTGTACCACTCCGTTTTGAATCGCAATGGCATTTTCCAGTTCCCCTGTGTATTTCATAAGATAAAGTACAGGAGCAAAGGTTTCGTGTTGTACGATTTTAAAAGAATTCTGTGCCTCTGCGATTGCCGGTTTTACATAACAACCACTTTCATAGCCTTCGCCTTCTAAAACACCGCCTTCTACGATGATATTACCTCCTTCGGAAACAACTTTTTCCAGTGCATTGGTATAATGCGCAACCGCATCTGTATCTATTAATGGTCCAACATGATTGTTTTCATCTAACGGATTACCAATACGTAATTGACCATATGCAGCAACTACAGCATCTTTTACTTGATCGTATATAGAACTATGAATGATTATTCTTCTCGTTGAAGTACAACGTTGCCCCGCAGTACCTACTGCTCCAAAAACAGCTCCAATAACCGTCATTTTAATATCTGCATCAGGGGTAACTATAATGGCGTTGTTCCCGCCTAACTCTAGAAGGGATTTACCTAATCTTCCGGCAACAGCCTGAGCTACTATTTTCCCCATACGGATGGACCCTGTTGCAGAGACTAAAGGAACACGACCATCCTGTGTCATCATTTCCCCAACTTTATAATCTCCGTTAATCATACAGGATATACCTTCTGGCAAATTATTTTCCTTGAGTACTTGTGCTGCTATGTTTTGGCAGGCAACACCGCACAAGGGTGTTTTTTCTGATGGTTTCCAGACACAAACATCACCACATATCCAAGCCAAAGCTGTATTCCATGCCCAAACTGCTACAGGAAAATTAAAGGCAGAAATGATTCCTACCACTCCTAACGGATGATATTGTTCATACATTCTATGTCCTGGTCTTTCGGAATGCATAGTTAATCCATGAAGCTGTCTGGATAGACCTACTGCGAAATCGCAGATATCTATCATCTCTTGTACCTCGCCAAGTCCTTCTTGGTAACTTTTTCCCATTTCATAGGAAACTAATTTCCCCAAAGGCTCCTTTAGTTCGCGTAGTTTTTCTCCAAATTGGCGTACAATTTCTCCTCTTAAAGGAGCAGGCTTTTTTCGCCAATGCTGAAAAGTTTCCGTAGCGGTGGACATCACTTTTTCATAGTCCTGTGCGGATGTTGTTCGGACTTGTCCAATAAGCGAACCATCCACAGGAGAATAGGAGGAGATGATATCACCAGAAGAAAAATTATTTGTTCCAGTAGAGGTTCCGTCGTTAATATCTTTAATCCCTAGTGCTTTTAAAGCATCATTAATTCCGAAGGTGGTAGCTATTTTTGACATTTTATAACTTTTTGATTGTGTATTGTTAGATTTTTACAAAGTTACGAATAATCATTCTTATCAAGATTCTTTTTGGATTACTGTAACCTTAAATATTTTCTCATTTTTAACTTCGTAAATAAGTACTAGTTCAATCACTTCGCCCTTGCCATTTCTACCTTCAATACTTTCATGATCAATGACCTTGTTTCCAAATACCGTTCTTGTGAGAATGGTGGAATGTAACTTTGGGGAATTGGTAAAAAGTGAACTATAAAATTCTTTGCATGCCTTTTCGCCCTTCATACTTATGGCGCCATCAGAAAAACTATGGAAAGTTACGTTGGTGTCCATGACGGACATAAATACTGCTATATTTCTATCATTATAACTTTCCAATGATTGCTGTACTACTTGTTCTGGGGTCATTAGTTGTGCATTTGATAAAATGGATGATAAGAAAGTAACAATCAGTATAATGGTAGGAATCGTTTTCATTTCAAAACAATTAGAATTATGGCTATGATCGCCGGTACTGCTTGAATATAGAAGATTTTTTTGCTTACGGTAAATGCTCCATATATACCAGCAATGGCAACACACCCCAAAAAGAAAAGAGAAATATTAGAACTCCAAGTAGCGTCTGTAATAAAGAACGTCCAAAAAAGTCCTGCAGCTAAAAAACCATTATATAGCCCTTGGTTGGCTGCCATCGACTTGGTCTGATTAAAAAGTTCTTTAGGAAAAGATCTAAATATTTTTGGTCCCTTAGTGGTCCAAGCGAACATTTCAAACCAAAGAAAATATATATGTAAAAAGACTATGAATGCTAAGAGTACTTTAATTATAATTTCCATTTAATTGTGTTTTACAAAGCGTTCATCCGTAGGCATAATTGTGTCGCAATTATCACAGGTCCGTAACGCTGTGGAGCCGTAGAAATATTTAAAATGGGCTAAAAAATCCTTTTCAATATCGTTTAGGGTAAAATAGGCCTCGTATAATTTATGGTTACAGTTGTCACAAAACCACAGCAGCCCATCGTCAATATTCATGTGAGATCGTTTTCTTTCTATGACTAAGCCAATAGAGTTTTCATACCTAACCGGTGAATGTGGAACTTTGGCGGGATGGAGGTACATATCTCCAGGACCTAGTGTCATAGTTCTTTTTTCTCCGTTTTCCTGAATATGAATTTCGATCTGACCTTCTAACTGATAAAAAAGTTCCTCTGTCTCATTGTAATGATAATCTTTTCTTGCATTGGGCCCTGCAACTACCATTACAATGTAATCTCCCGCATCTTTGTAAAGGTTTTTATTCCCAACAGGTGGTTTTAAGCTATCACGGTTTTCTTCGATCCAATTATTCAGATTAAAGGGTGGACTAATACGCATACTAAATATTTTAAGGTAAGTTAAAGAATAGTGCCAGTTGTACCTAAAAACTGAGGTATAAAAAAAGCCATCGGGTTTTCGAAAGCTTTTTAAGCACGATAAAATATCATTTTTATCTAGAAAATAGTTGTGTAAAGTAAAGATCTCCATCTTCCTTTTGTTTGAAGCCAATAGAGGAATGGGTATAGTTACCTTCAATATTTTACCTGTATCCTTCACTTTGCAGCCATGTTTCAAATACCTCCGCTATGGTGTCATAATTCTTTACAACGTTCTCGGTGCATAGGTGGTTCCAGTGTTCATAGAATTCTGTTCCGCACGTTTGGCAAAGTTGTCATGACTAGTACGCTGTTAAGAAATCATGTATTTGGAGTGTTGCCCTGCAAAATAGTTGGAAGCACTTTTAAATGTAGGTCTATTCAAATTTATGCTTAAACGATAGTTGTTAATTGTTTCGAATAATTCTGATTCCGTAGTGGAATGCATTGCTGTAGAAACTATGAACAGTTCATTTTTGGAATCGACAGCTTGTTCAAAATTCAATGATGTCAATTCATGCCTACTACAAGAGCTTATAAAAAAGGACAAAAAGGTAAAATAAATAAATAGAAGCCTCATTTCTCGGGGTTTGTTAAATCAATCTGGGGCGATTGTAATGGCAAACAGAGCAATACCCACCAAAACATCCTTTAAGTGTAAGGTAATTCTAGGTAAGTGCTACAATTATGTTTTAGGGGAGTTTATCGGTTAAATACATGCTTTTTTGTTGAATAGATACTAGGTTTTGGGCTGTAAATCACCTTTGGTCAAAGAAAAAATCAAGTTTGACGGTATTCAAAAACAGTACTACTGATGCATGGTTGATTTACAGCGATAAGAACCTAGATTACTGGTTAAATTGGTTATTCTTTATAAAAAAGCTGTGTAAAATAGAAGTCGCCATTCGGATCTTTTTTAACACTTACGGCGGTATGTGTAAAATCGCCTTCCATGGTTTTTTTATGACTAGAACTTTCGTACCAACCGGTAAATGCTTCTTGAGCATTGTCATAATCTTTAGCAACATTTTCTGCTACCATTTGGACTTCTACTTTGGAGGCAATGCTAGAGGCGCGCGCACTAAAATTATCATGACTAAGACTCCCTTTTGTAATCATATAATCCGTATGGTCGTTAGCATATTCGTAGGCAATAGCGCTGAATTTTAATGGGTTAACCCCCAATTCAGATCTGTGAAAATTTACCAGGTCCAATACGTCTTGTTCTAATACTACTACGTTTGCTGCCTCAATAATGGGAGTATTTTCAATTGGGTCCGTAGAGCAGGAACCAAAAATCAATACAAACAAAACAAGGACAGCGTGTTGCGCTCTCATTTTCATATAGTGTTCTATTTGTAAGCAGGTTGCTCAACGCAGGGAAGTAGGTCTATAAGAAGTGGGTACTACTTTGTTCTCGTGTCAATAGGGGATATCGACATTGTAATATTAATTAAAATTTAGTCTGATACGATAAAAATTGTCTTTTTTTCGATGAAAGGACGAGAATTTAGGAATAACTACTTTTAAACCTTCTTTTAAGTAGTTTGACGACTATGGTGTCTCCTCTTTTTCAGGGGTGTCATCTCGCAGTATACTATCGAATACTAAGGCACCAATTTCTTTAATCGGATGATAAAGTGTCGATTCGTTTTTGGCTTCCTCGGAAACCAAGCCTAAGTTGTTATTGGCGCGGTCAAAGAAAACCAAAAGTGCTCCAAGGATTACGGCAACCTTAAGGGCGCCGAATAAACCTCCAGCAATTTTATTCAAAAGCCCCAATAGTACAATATTAGCTACTTTGGTGAGTAATTTTCCAGCAAAATGAACCGCTACTACAATGAGAATAAAGGTTAAGATAAACGCAGTAATATTTATATAACGTTCTTCCCAGTTCATTTGCTGGGTCAGGTAGTCCCCTGCGATATATGAAAAATGTATGGCCCCATAAATACCAGCAATTAGCGCTATGATAGAGGCTAGTTCTATAAGAAGACCATTTTTAAGCCCCTTCCATAATCCAAAAACGAGCAATAGTCCTAAAATTATGTCCAATATGGTCATTTCAAATCAGTTTAGAACAAATATAGAACATTGATTAGTACCTTTACTTTAACAAAAAAAATAGCTTAAAAGTAGAACATGGCTAGGGATACACAGTTAAAAGACAGATGGGGGGTTTTGGTAGCTAAGCTATCGGCACAATTTGCGGACGGAGATGTTTTAGAATTGGATGCCATTATATATTTGGTAGGCGTGCAAGAATTGGGTCAGTATCATAAAAAATATAAGAAAGACGATAAGCTGGATTTGATGCATATTGCTATCTGCAGGCTTTTGGAACCTTATGGTTATTATGATTTCGATTTTTTTGATGAAGATGGCTGGCCGCATTATACCATAAAAGAAGAATTACCTCCTTTAAAAGCCGGAGAGCAATCCGTTTTGATGAAACAGGCCATTGTGGACTATTTTCTAGAACGTGAATTTATAGTATAGAAATGAAAAAGCCCTACTATGCCGTAATATTTACATCTACTAGAACTTCTGGTGACCATGGGTATGGGGAAATGGCAAAAACTATGGAGGATTTGGCAAAACAACAGCCAGGTTTTTTGAGTTTAGAAAGTGCAAGAGATGATGTTGGTATTACCGTAAGTTACTGGGAAACCTTAGAATCCATTGCTAGATGGAAGGAGCACACCGAACATATTTTAGCTCAGACTAAAGGTAGGAAAGATTGGTACGAAAAGTACAGTGTTAGAATCTGCAAGGTTGAGCGCGAGTATCATATTTCTAAGGATATGATAGAGTAAGGTCTCAATTTGATATTAATCTCTAGCTAGTTTAAAGTGCGGGTCGCTATCGTCTTTTGAATTGGTCTTTTTTAAAGTTATATTTAAATTCTTATCAATTTAAGTATGGCAAAAAAATATATTGTTTCGTTAGACCAAGGAACGACCAGTTCCAGGGCACTTCTTGTAGATGAAAAAGGGGAAATACAAGGAATGGTCCAGAAGGAGTTCAAACAGATTTTTCCAAAACCAGGCTGGGTAGAGCACGATGCCAAAGAGATTCTGTCTTCTCAGTTGGGAGTCCTAAATCAACTATTGGAAGAACAGAAGGTAGATCCCTCAAATATTAGTGGGATTGGCATCACCAACCAACGTGAAACAACAGTAGTATGGGACAGGCATACTGGAGAACCTGTTTACAATGCTATCGTATGGCAAGACAAACGAACCGCAAATATTTGTGAACAGCTAAAAAGAGAAGGACTTACGGAGCATGTTAGAAAAACGACTGGTCTGGTTATAGATTCCTATTTTTCTGCTACCAAGGTGAAATGGATTTTGGATAATGTATCAGGCGCAAAGGCCAAAGCAGAAAACGGAGATCTGTTGATGGGAACCATAGATACTTGGTTGGTGTGGAATATGACCAAAAACAAAAAACACGTAACCGATTATACGAATGCCTCACGGACGATGATCTACGATATTGTCGACTTAAAATGGGACAAACGCTTGCTAAAGGAGTTGGAAATTCCTGAACAGATGCTACCAGAAGTAAAACCTTCGGCATATCATTTTGGGGATTATGAGATTGAGGGTATAAAAATTCCTATCGCAGGAATTGCGGGGGATCAACAAGCGGCCTTGTTTGGTCAGGCTTGTTTTTCAAAAGGAATGGCAAAGAATACTTATGGTACGGGTTGCTTTATGTTGATGAATACCGGAGAACGGCCTCAATTTTCCAAAAACGGATTGTTGACTACTATTGCTTATGGATTAGGGGGAAAGGTGTATTATGCATTAGAAGGCAGTGTTTTTATTGCTGGAGCCGCAATTCAGTGGCTTAGAGACGGACTCGAAATTATACAGGACGCAAAAGAAACTGAGGCGTTGGCAGATTCTGTTAAAGGGGAGAGTTCCGTTTACGTTGTTCCCGCTTTTGCCGGTCTAGGAGCGCCGCATTGGGATATGTATGCACGTGGTGCCATTTTTGGTCTAACCCGAGATACGGGAAGAGCTCATTTGGCAAAGGCAACTTTGGAATCATTAGCTTATCAGACCAAGGATATTTTAAAGGCTATGGAGGACGACTCCGGACTACAGCTACATAACCTTCGGGTAGATGGTGGTGCGTGTGCGAATAATCACTTAATGCAGTTTCAGGCAGATATTTTGGATACCGAAGTAC
Source organism: uncultured Maribacter sp. (assembly GCA_964507115.1). Lineage (GTDB taxonomy): Bacteria > Bacteroidota > Bacteroidia > Flavobacteriales > Flavobacteriaceae > Maribacter. The sequence goes on along the minus strand of CAZDOW010000030.1, from coordinate 20,954 downwards.
ACCGCCCAGAAGTCATTGAATCTACAGCTATGGGTGCTGCATTCTTAGCCGGAATTCAAGTAGGACTTTGGACACAATCGGACATAGACCAGAATAGGCCAATGAACCGTATTTTCAAGCCTACTTTTGATCGGGTAAAAAGAAAACGCCTATATGCAAATTGGAAGAAAGCTGTAGCACGTTCCAAAGGTTGGGAGGAAAGCTAAATAAAGTAAGAAAAGGAATTTGAGGGCTAAGGAAGTGAAGAACATGGTACACCTCTAAAATTATGGAATAAAAGTTATGAAGGGTATTGAATTTTCAAATCTTAAAAGAGGGAATACTATTGAGAAACTCTCCAAGGAACAGTTTGATCTCGTGGTAATAGGTGGGGGAATAACCGGTGGTGGTATTGCTTTGGATGCCGCATCAAGAGGGCTCAAAGTCGCCTTGGTAGAAAAAAATGATTTTGCATCAGGCACCAGTAGTAAGTCTACTAAACTCATTCATGGTGGACTCCGGTATTTAAAACAGTTCGATTTTTGGTTGGTGAAGGAAGTGGGTTCGGAACGGGCAATCGTTCATAAACTAGCGCCACATTTAGTATTGCCAGAAAAAATGCTTCTGCCCTTAATAGAAAATGGGTCGTACGGAAAATGGCTTACTTCTGTAGGATTAAAAGTATATGATATTTTAGCTCAGGTAACAGGGGAAGATAAGCGCCAAATGCTAAAAAAAAAGGAAGCTTTGAAACTAGAGCCTTTATTGCCTAAAAAAATTTTAAAAGGTGCTGGCTACTATGCGGAGTATCGAACGGATGATGCGAGACTTACTATAGAAAACATTAAGACTAGCCTACAATTTGGAGCAACGGCATTAAATTATACTGCAGTTACAAATTTTATATATACTGATGAAAAAGTATCAGGTGTCATCGTAAAAGATGAACTTTCAGGAGATTCATTCAATATCAATTCCAACTATGTAATTAGTGCAGCCGGGCCATGGGTAGATGAGCTACGAAGCGTTAATAACTCTAAAAAGGGAAAACGATTACATCTTACCAAAGGGGTGCATTTGGTGTTTCCGTTTGAGAAACTTCCGGTAAAACAATCCGTATATTTTGATGTTCCTGATGGGAGAATGATGTTTGCCATTCCCCGTGGTAAAGTGACTTATGTGGGTACTACCGATACAAATTACAATAATGACAAGGACTATGTAAGAACCGATTTGGCTGATGCAATTTACCTGCTTTCCGCGGTAAATAATATGTTTCCTAAAATTAATTTGGAGATGGCAGACATCATTTCCTCATGGGCGGGTTTACGACCCTTAATACATGAAGAAGGCAAGTCCGCTTCTGAACTATCTCGTAAGGACGAAATATTCACCTCCAATACTGGACTTATTAGTATCGCAGGCGGGAAACTTACGGGTTATCGTAAAATGGCAGAACGGGTGGTGGATCAAGTTGCCAAAAATATGGAGGAAGAATATGAAGCTAAATTAAAACCTTGTACTACCGAAGACATCCCACTTTGCGGGAATGAGTTTAAAAAATATAAGCACGTTAAAAAGTATATTTCAGAAATATATGAGCGTATTAAAACGGATGGTTTTACCGAGTATGATGCCTGGTTCTTAGTTACCAATTACGGAAAACAAACCGAAACCATTTTGGAGCAATATAAAGTAAGGAAAGAAAAAAATAATCCTACCAAACTAATTTTAGCAGAACTTCAATTTGGGATTACGTTCGAAATGGTCCATAACCCAATGGATTTCTTCATCAGAAGAACAGGAAGGTTATACTTTGATATTGAAAATGTACGCACCTATATGGAGCCTGTGTTAAAAGAATTCAAAACCATTTTTAAAGTCGACGATGCTCAAATCTTAGATTGGAAAGAAGCCTTACAAAAGGAAATGAAGGAGCATTCGGACTTTTCTATGGAACGGGCTTAATCCAAGTTATCTGTCAATTCCTTAAAAAGTCGCTTGGCATTTCCATTCTTGTATAGAATTTCATAGACGGTATTTATAATAGGTGTTTTAGATTTTTTTTCCAATTTTTCCATTAAAAGATGAGCACTTTTGGTGGCGTAATAACCTTCTGCAACCATGCTCATTTCCATCTGTGCGCTTTTAACGGTGTACCCTTTTCCGATCATATTCCCGAACATTCGGTTGCGGCTAAAGGTAGAGTAGCCCGTTACTAGGAGATCTCCCAAATAGGCAGAGTTATTTATGTTACGCTTCATTTTGTGTACCTTTTTTATAAAGCGTTTCATTTCACGTATGGCGTTGCTCATCAGCACACTTTGAAAGTTATCTCCATAACCCAATCCGTGAGCAATACCCGCTGCAATGGCGTAGATATTTTTAAGCATGGCGGCGTATTCGGTTCCAATAATATCGTCGGAAATCTTGGTTTTAATATAATCGCTTTTTAAAGCATTGGCTACTAACTCGGCTTTCTGCGAATCTGCGCAGGCCAAGGTTAAATAGGAAAGTCGCTCCAAGGCTACTTCCTCTGCATGACAAGGACCGGTAAGCACGCCAATTTTTTCGAACGGAACATCATATTCTCTATGAAAATGCTCGCCAACAATAAGCCCAGATTCTGGAACAATGCCCTTAATAGCGGAAAAGATGATTTTACCCTCAAAGGAAGCAGTCAATTTTTCTAGTTCAGTATTTAAAAAGGCCGAAGGGATTGCAAAAATAAGCACATCATAGGTGCTTACGGTACTGTTAATGTCAGAGGACAAATCTAAGAGCGCTACTGGAAATTCTACCGAGCTCAAATAGTTTGGATTGTTCCTTTGGGTTTTAATATGCTTAATGGCATCCGTATTCCGCATGTACCATCCAACTTTACGACCATTTCCTGTTAGCATCTTTACTATGGCAGTTGCCCAGCTTCCTCCTCCTAAAACCGCAAATGTCTTTTCGTTCTTCATGGCTTAAAAATAGGTATTCAAAACCATCGGGCAAACATAAGAATGTTAATGTCTGATAATCAGTAATATATATATTTTGGCATGGTGCTTGTTTTGTATAAAGGGAATTATTAAAACCGAATAACATGAAAACAATAAAACTACTTCTTGGATATGCACTGTTAGCAACCACCTTGGTATCTTGTTATGCGGATGTGCTTATAGAGGACGATTTTATAGCCGAATCCGCTTTTAATACGGATCAAGTTTTACAATCCTACGACCTTTGGTATGTAGATATTAATAAAACCCGTGGTAATGGGGAAGTCCCTTTTTTACAACGTGCTTTTACCATCTCTTTTGATAGGGGAGCGGTTTACGCCAATAACAATATTGTAGGTATTGGGAAGACCGGTGGTGGCTTGGGGATAGATGTAGGGTACTACAGTACCTTGCGTGGCGTGGTGGAGATTGATCATGATGTGGACGGACTTTGGTTATTGGAAGTATATGCCTTAAACAATAATACTATTGAATTATTAGATACAAGATCTAACACTTCGTATGTATTACGTGGGTTCCAAAGCAACAATTTTGATTATGATATGGTATTTTATGACAACATCAACTATTTCATGCAAGAGTATGATGCTTGGGAGAAATCCTATGCCAGTGAAGAAGGTATCTTGAACGATTTTGACGATGAAAATTTTTTACAGTTTCTACCTGAATTTTTTCGTTCTTCCATAGATGCGCCAAATACTTCGTTAGGAAACCTAAGGTGGGATTATGAAGGTGATTTTCAAGTGTATGATGTTGCTGGAGATCAAAGTTTAAAGACATTGACTTTGGATTATGATTTTATGGGAACCGATTATTTTGAACTCTATGTAATCAATGATAGCACAATAGAACTCTTCCACCCAGATAGTGGCACTGTATACGAGTTTAGGGGTAGAGGATACCAACAGTATCTCAAATCAGGTAAAGGTACTGTAGATAAAAAAAGAACGAAATCGGAAAACCCGATTATGAATGTAAAGCGAAAAAGAAAATAATATAATATAGTTTTTAGGTTGGTTGCAAGTTGCCTTTGTCTAAATGGATGAAGGCAACTTTATTTGGATACTAACGTAAAACTTTAAAATGGTCCAATTTTATATCGTCTAAACCTTTATCATCAAAAGGATATTCTAAATCATCTTGTATATTATACAAAGAAATAAGTATAAATTCTGTAAGTATCACTACAAAATACACAGCGAAATGATTATCGTTTTGTCCTATGTTGAATATTATGGTAGGTGCATAAATTAGTGGGAAAACATAAATAAATACTTTACAGTAGGCCTTTAAGCTAACCGGTGTTCTATGAACATGAATTCCGTTAAGGTTATCAACGGCTTCATGCAAGTCACAAAGATATTTAAATAATTTATCCTTTAAACTTTTTGGTATAGTCTCTCTTTTCTCCAAAATAAAACCATATACTTTATCAATTTCGGCATCCAGATCTGTAATATTCCCTTCGTCACTTTTTAAATGTTTCAAGGTCTTATCCTCTATGTTTTGAATCAATAATTTTAATGTTATTTCTTCTTCTGTTTTTAAGTTGCTTGTCGTAATAAAATAAGAGAGTGTTTTCATGGCACTCCTGTACTGACTCAAATGCTCTAAGGCTTTTTCTCGTCTTCTAAACGATCCTCTTATGGTAAATACAAGAGGAAAAATAATGGCTATGCTTAGCAAGGTCAAATCAACATTAAAATAAATTTCAAAGTGATAACAAAGAAAAACGGCAGCAACGGAAATAGCCACCACTATTAGTGTTCTATAATTTAGAGAAGAGAGATAGAGTTTAATAATTTAATTTTTAATACTTTACAGGTAAAGTTAATAGAAAATGAGTAAGATACAAACTAAACTAGGACTCCTAACGCTTTGTATTTTTTTGTCACTTACATGTTTTGGTCAAAAGGATGGTAAAAGCAAAAAGCTAGGCAAGGTATCTAAGTTGTTTGTTACACAAACTGTGCTTCCTGTGGAGTTATCTTATAGCAGTAGAGACCTTAAAAGACATACTAACGATAGTACTTATTTGGATATTGAACTAAAGTATACGGATGTTGAGTATACTATGACAACACTTCCTGTAAGAATTAGGGCTAGAGGCAATTTTCGACGTAAGAACTGTTATTTTGCTCCTGTAAAATTGAAGCTCAAAAAAGAAGATGCGAAAGGAACACTCTTTAAGGGAAATAAGGAATTAAAGTTGGTCTTACCCTGTTTAAACGAGAAGGATGCAAATGATAATGTCATTAAGGAATTATTAGCTTACAAACTCTATGAGGTGGTTTCCAAATATCATTTTAAAACCCGATTATTGGAACTTAGCCTTGATGAATCTAGAGGCAAAAAAGTAATTGATCATAATGTCAAAGCCTTTTTTATTGAAGATATAGATGAGTTAGAGGACAGATTTGGGGGTAAAAAGCTAAAAACAAATGTGCATCCCCTGCAGCAAGATTCTTTGTATTCGATACGAAACGCTTTTTTTCAATTCATGATTGGAAATACCGATTTTTCTACCGGTTATCAACACAACCAGAAAATTTTATTTGTAAATGGTTTTTCAATTCCTATTCCCTACGATTTTGATATGTCGGGATTATGCGATGTTAGTTATTCTGTTGTTTCACAAATAGCAGGGAAAGAGTTGCCTCTAGAGTCGGTTACCGATCGTTTATACAGGGGCTTTAAAAGATCTGATGCTACCATGAACTTTATAAGGGATGAGTTTTTGGAAAACCAAGTTAAAATGATGGAGATTGTCGATGCCCATAAAGTTTATTTTGACCATCCTACAGAGTTTGCAAAATGTAAAAAGTATCTTATGGAGTTTTTTGTTATTTTAGGGAGTCCCACCAAGTTCAAAACTGAAATTTTGGATACTAGAAGGATAAAATAAATACTATTTGTATCTTATTTTTCAAATAACTCTATAAGTGGTTTTCCTTGTGATGCACTCGGCAAGGGAATGTTTAAAAACATGGAAAGACTAGGAGCTATGTCAATTGGATTTACGGCTCTTACAGATTCCCCTTTAGGAATACCGGCACCCATCCAAACTAGGGGCACTTGCGTGTCATAGGTATATCCTGAACCATGTACCGTTCCATTTACCTTTTCTACGGCTATATTAGGGTTGGGATGTATTATAGTGCCAGAAGTATAGGTGACAATTACATCTCCAGACCGTTTGGCGAAATACCCATTCTGAATTGTTTTTCGAATTCCCTCCTCGTATACCTGCGTTTGGAGGTCATTTGCAGTAAGAGCTAACGACACTTCGGGCAAGGTCATTAGGAAGTTAACAGCCTCTTTTTGCACTACGGGAAAAGTTAGTTTGTTTTCGTCAATAGTTGATTTTTTGAGATATAGATTATTCCCGTTTACCGTATTTACCCATGAACCATTTCCATATTTTTTATCCAAAAAAGCCTCCAGTTGGCGAGCATCACCAGTAGTGCGGGCAATGGCCGCGTCAAGTTTGTTTTCTTCTAGTAAAGACACATTTTGGATAGCGCCGTGATCGGCGGTTAGAAATAAGGTATACTTACCTTTCCCAACCTTCGCATCCAATGCGGCAAAGAGTGTGGCTAAGTCTTGGTCTAGTCTTAGAAAAATATCCTCCATTTCTACGGACTGTGGGCCAAATGTATGCCCCACCACGTCCGGTACGGAGTAGCTAATATTTAGAAAATCTGTTTCATCATCCATTCCCATTTTCTCTTCCTGTAAAGCGGTGATGGCAAATTCTGTGAGTAAGGTATTTCCTTTTGGGGAAATCCATAACAATTGAAATTCGGTTCCTTTCGCCTTATACTTTTCTCTCATAGACTTAAAATTATAAGGAAATGTAGGACTAGATTTTCCGCCTAGAGATGGCTCAAAAGCATTATCATCTGTTGCGCTTGCAGTATAGGTGGCTACAGGATAGAGTGTGTTCCAGGTTTCGTTCAAATACGAATTAGATTTTTCTTGCGTATTGAATTTACGCACCCAATTTGGAATTTTCTTCATGTAAAAGCTACTACTAACAAAATAACCCGGGCTAGATTCCCAATCATGCCAATAGGCAGCATCTGCAGTTTTTCCACCTGGTAGAATAGCACCCCTGTCTTTTATGGAAATACTAATTACTTTCGCTTTAAAGTTGCTGGCGAGTTTTAGCTCATCAGTAATTGTGGAGCTCATCATTTTTTTTGGAGAAACCCCATAAGGGTTTTCGGTTACGGAACCTACAATTTGTTCATTTGAATCGGAAACATTTCCTGTAACGGACTTTGTTTCCCTGTCATACCAAGAATTACCAATAATACCATGATAGGCGGGTGTTGTCCCGGTATAAATGGATGCATGACCCGGTGCTGTTTCAGAGGGTATATAATTTACATTGGTATTTTTAAAGTTAAACCCTTCTCTTAGGAGTCTTTTAAATCCGTCTTCTCCATACCGGCTTTGATATTTATATAGGTAGTCTGCCCTCATTTGGTCTATCACTATTCCAACCACAAGCTTGGGTTTTGGATTGGTTTGGGCTCCACTTTTAAATGTAAAACCTAAGAGAGAAAATAGGAAAAAATAAAACAGTTTTTTCATGATATAATTTTTACAAGGGGAAAGTCTCTTATTTGGTCTTGTTCAAAGCAAAAAACTTTCAGGAATAAGATAGAAAAAAGAAATGTATAGGTGCTAAATAAAGATCATTTTTTATGAGTTGGAAGTAGATAGTTTCTTCTTAAAGGCAGATGGGTTCTCTCCTGTAAGTTTTTTAAAGCTTCTATTAAAGTATGAAAGACTTTCAAATCCGCATTCATAACAAGTTTCACTTACATTTTTCCCCGACATAAGAAGACGTTTTGCCTGACTGATCCGGTATTGGTTCAAAAAAGAGATAAACGTACTTCCAGTGGCCTTTTTAAAATACCTGCAAAAAGCTTCCTTGGTTAGATTACAGGTAGATGCTACCTCTGCTAAAGAAATTTTATTTTTATAGCGCTCATCTATTAAGGCGTAAATGTGTCGTATACGCTCTTGCTCTTTTTTATTGTACTTGTTTATATACGGTTTCGTATGGAGAAGTTCAAATTCTTTACTTCCAGAGAGTTGTTTTAAGATGCTAATTATAGTCATAAAAAAAGCATAGGGTTCCAAAAGATATAAGGTTTTTAAAAGTGCTCCAACCTCTTTTTTAGTTTCTCCGTAAAAAGCGATACCGTATTTAGACAGCTCTAGTAAACTGTCTATTTGTTTTAATTCTGGTAATGCCTCGAGTATATTTTCTTTAAAGAAAGGTTTTATATGAAGTACCTCTTTCGTATAGGTGCTTGTGACGCCATGGTCAAAATTTAGATGAGGTATATTGGCACCTATGAGCACTAAGTCAGAATCTTTAAATTCAGATATGTGGTCTCCTACGTGTCTTTTTGCACTTGCTCCTTCTATATAGACTAGCTCCAATTCTGGATGAAAATGCCAGTAGAAAAGATGATTCAATTTTGGGTCGTGCAATAGCCTAAAAGGGCTTTTGGAATCTGGTGCTATGGTCTCCAATTGAATTTTCATAGGCTTGTTTCCAACAAATGATTCTTAGTTAAAGAGTTTTAAAATTTAACAAAAATGACTAATATAAATAAATATAAGATCAAAAATATCAATATAGTTCAAATTAGAGTCAATATCAAGGTAGTTTTGGAATTTGTTTATGTATAATTTTATTCTATTAATTTTAATTATTTAAAAATAAGAATGATATGGAGCAACCAACCAATAAGTTGGAAATGGCCAATACCGCACACGAGGAAATCCCTGGAAACCCGTCTACAGCAACTAGCAGTAAACAGCGTTTGAATGACCGTTCCAATAGTAAGTTTTTGCGCGTGCTTAGTGAAGATGATTGGCAGTTTTGGAAACACAATGGATTCATAATTATAAAGAATGCTGTATCTAAAGAGCAAGTCAAAAGAACAGCAGATTTTATCTGGAAATTTGACGAGAAGAATAAAAATGATAAAACCACATGGTACGCTCCGCCAAGGGCAGAAATGGAGATGAAGGAATTAGCGGGCACAGGTATGGTTGAGGTATACAACCATCAAGTACTATGGGATAACCGACAATCAAAAAGGGTTCACGATGCCTTTTCGGATATTTGGGGTACGGAAAAACTGTGGGTAACTATAGACAGAGCCAACCTTAACTTCCCACTACCTTCTGGAGCAAAAAGTAAAGGTTTTATCCATTGGGATTATGACCCAGAAACTCGTCCTCAAAATGTTCAAGGTGTTCTTGCTTTAGAAGACCAGATCGATGAGGATATGGGTGGGTTTCAATGTATTCCTTGGTTGTATCGCAATTATAATACTTGGAAAAAGTCTCAACCTGAAGACCGGGATCATTTTCTCCCAGATATTTCTGGTTTGGAAGAACATTTGGTAAAAGTAAAGATGCAGGCTGGCGATTTGCTTATCTTCAATAGTTTACAACCTCATGGCATACGGCCAAATATTTCCAAGGATAAAGTGCGTGTGGCGCAGTATATCTCCATGATGCCGGCAGAAGAGGAAAATGAAGACTTAAAGAACTGGCGTATCCACTCTTGGAAAAATAGGGTAGCGCCGAAAGGATATGCTTTTCCTGGAGACCCAAGAAATTGGGAAAAGATGAAATATGGTACTGCAAAATTATCGACTTTGGGAGAGAAATTGCTGGGGTTAAAGTCGTGGTAAGTTGCTAAATCGTTAATAATCATAAGCTTTCTGTCAGTGTCGCCAAATAATACTATTTTTGCGCCCTCTAAATCATAAGGTGTGCGCAAGTATTTTAATTTATTCGATTTCAAACAAAAAGTAGACTACAAAACGGAAATACTTTCAGGGATTACCGTGGCACTTGCTTTAGTTCCAGAAGCTATTGCTTTTGCCCTTATTCCTGGTTTCTCCCCCTTAACGGGACTGTATGCTGCTTTTATTTTGGCACTGGTCACTTCTATCCTCGGGGGTCGTCCAGGGATGATATCTGGTGCAACAGGTGCGGTTGCGGTCATCTTTGTAGGATTGATATTGGAATTAAAGCGAAATTTCCCTGGTATTGAACCTGAAACAATTCTTAATTATGTTTTTGCTACCGTAATTCTGGCAGGTGTACTTCAAATACTTGCAGGTGTATTACGCTTGGGTAAATTCATACGCTTAGTGCCGCATCCTGTAATGTTTGGGTTTGTTAACGGATTGGCCATTATCATCTTTATGGCACAGTTTCCTAATTTTTATCAAAAAGGAACGGAAAACCTGCTTATTGGAAGCCCTATGTATGTAATGTTAGGACTTACTTTGTTGACTATGTTGATTATTTGGGGTCTTCCCAAACTCACCAAAACTGTACCATCCTCATTGGTGGCTATCGTTGTAGTTTCTGCCATTGTTATTGGTTTTGGGGTAGAAACACTTACGGTTGCAGATACTATGCGAGAGGGCGAGACAATCAAAGGAGGGTTTCCGCCTTTATCCATACCACAGTTACCTTTTACTTGGGAGACATTTATGATTATTATTCCATATGCAGGAATCGTGGCAGGGGTAGGACTAATAGAAAGTTTACTGACTTTGAACATCATAGACGAAATTACCGATACCCGTGGAAGTGGGAATAAGGAATGTGTAGCACAGGGAACGGCCAATATTCTTTCTGGCTTTTTATCTGGTATGGGTGGTTGTGCCATGATCGGTCAGAGTTTAATTAATACGTCCTCCGGTGCGAGGGCCCGTTTATCTGGAATAACAGCTGCCATAATGCTCTTAGTCTTTATCATGTTTGGCTCTAGTCTTATAGAACAGTTGCCTATGGCAGCTTTGGTTGGTTTAATGTTTATGGTCGCCATTGGAACATTCGAATGGGCGAGTTTTAAAACCTTTGGTAAAATGCCAAAATCTGATGTAGTGGTAATGGTACTAGTTACTTTGATTACAGCAATCACCCACAACTTGGCTGTTGCTGTATTATTGGGAGTTATTATTTCTGCCTTGGCCTATTCTTGGGAAAACGCAAAACGTATTCGGGCTAGAAAATTTGTTGATGATAATGGTGTAAAGCATTATGAAATCTACGGACCTTTATTTTTTGGTTCTACCGCACTATTCACAGAAAAATTCGATGTACCCAACGATCCGGATGAAGTAATTATCGATTTTAAAGAAAGTCGTGTTGCGGATATGTCAGGTATTGAGGCGCTAAACAAGATTACCGAGCGCTATGCTAAAATAGGGAAGAAGGTGCATTTGCGCCATTTGAGTAAGGACTGTATTCGACTATTAGCAACTGCAGAAGATATTATAGAAGTGAATGTAATAGAAGACCCTACCTATAAAGTAGCTGTAGACTCCAAATAGGTAAAGGTGCTAACCGTATTGGGTTTAGTCGGGCTTAACTCGAAAAGTGATTTTTCGATTTGTAATGATACTCGCATTTATATTCATGGTTACGTTTCCAATGTCGCATAATTTGCTTGTGTCGGTAAAAGACATACTACATATGGAAGGTAGTGCCGTTCCACTGTTGTCCATAAACCGTCCTACAATTAGAGAGCTGGATAAGGCAGTATTTAATGGTGAGTTTGGGGGCGCTACATTGTAAGTGCTAAGGGTTCCATTAGCGGTATAGTTAATTTCTCCTGTAACTTGATCGTATTCTATCGCATAGGGCATATTCCCCCCAAGGAAAGCACCTAAGGTTTGTGTAAAGGTCGCCGGTAAACCTGTTGTTCCATTTATGACATTTAGTGTTATACCGAGTCCATTTGCTGAGATATGGAAAACTCTAAAATTACCTGCAGTAACAATATCAGCCGTGCCTTCTTGGTCTCGATATTCAAAATTAACTAGAAAGCTTTCAAAATTAAAAATACCTCCGGTATTGGGTACCACAAAATCTAATCCTGCACTACCACCAGCTCCGGAGCCAATTCGTATTCCGCAATCGGTTTGTACGGCATTCGGGTTTATGGAGGATGCATTTGGTCCTGTAGTAGCATTAGTCAATGGTACTGTGTCAAAATCGAACCGAGAGACTACTGGGTTTGGCACTCCATTGTCACATACTTGATATTCAAAACTATCCAGACCTACAAAACCTGTATTTGGAGTATAGGTAAAACTTCCATTGTTAGAAATGGAAACGATACCGTTCGTTGGCGCTGTTACAGGATTAGGCCTAACGCTTAAAATAGTTCCAAGATTTACATCGGTATCATTGGATAAAAGGCCATTTATAGCGTTAATGTTTAATTGACGGTTAAGCCTTCCTGAATAGGTGTCATCCACAGCTAGAGGAGCCACTTTTTGGGCATAAAGCTGAGCGTTTACAAAAAGACAAAGTAAAAATAACGTAAGAATACCACACGTATTTTTTGTTATTGTTGCACGCATCTTGCTAAGGTAAAGTAGGAGCACAACTTTAGAGCAAATAATGTTGTGTAATAGGATATAACAATGGTAAACAGTTGAATTAATGATTTTTTAGTAGCTTCATTGTACTAATAATCAGCTTTCTGTAAACTAAGCTATTGGTTGATTAGCCAGTATAAATTATAAAAGAGAAATAACATACTTCGTTTTTTGCTAACCTCGGGATCTTCCGTTTTTATGTTATCAGTATTCCTTTTAAGTTCGAAGCGGGTAAGTTCCTTAAATCTAAGTTTTATATTTCCTACCTACCCTTTATACTATTTTCTAAGTTGGTTAAAACTTTGGTTTTATTTAACCAAAGCCGTTTAGGCTTTAATTACTTTTGTGGCATATACCGAAAGTTTCATACTATCGCTTGTGTAGTATTTGGTTTATAAAACAGGAATATTGTTACAGTAACCGTGCATTGATAAGGTAAAAATATTCTTATTTTCGAAGTTGAATAAAAAACGATGAATAAACAAAAATGGCTATTGGCAGCTTATTTCGTATTGATATTAGGTTGTCTCAGCAGTTGCGAAATGAAAAACACTCAAAAAACATATACGCTTTTCGTTGGAACATACACTGATGGCGATAGTGAGGGCATTTATCGCTACACATTTAACACTGTGACCGGTAAACTAACGGATAAGGCATTAGCTGCTACTGGGAATAATCCTTCTTTTCTGAAAATAGCGCCAAATAAAGAATATGTATACGCGGTAAACGAAACGGATACATATGAAGATGGTAGTGGTGCGGTAACCGCATATAAAATTGATGATGGTACTTTGGTGGCCTTCGATACGGTTTCCAGTTTTGGAGCCCATCCGTGCCATATTGGTATTTCTGAAGACGGCACTATGGTTGCTGTTTCAAATTATACAGGTGGTAACATAAGCGTTTTTAAAGTCGATTCAGAAGGCAGATTGGTAGATCCTCAACTCTTAGATCATACTCTTTTAGATAGTACGAAGGTCTCCCATGCTCATTCCGCCCTCTTTTCACAAGACAAGCTTTTTGTTGCGGATTTAGGGTTGGATGTGGTTAATGCTTATAGTTTATCAAACGGAAAAGTGGAAATTAAAAAACCACAAGTGCTTAAAATGCCAGAAAAAACAGGGCCTAGACATTTTGTTTTTGGGAATGAGGACACTTTTATGTATGTTATAAATGAGTTGAATTCGACCATTTCGGTCTTTCAAAAAGGTGCTGATTCTTATGCGTTGGTGGAAACAAAATCTACCTTGGCATCTGATTTTAAAGGGGATAGTTATTGTGCTGATATTCGGTTGTCTTCGGACGGTAAATATCTTTATGGTTCCAACAGGGGGGAGAATACTATTGTGATTTTTAATGTGGATAATTCAACCGGTAAACTGTCCCTGGTGGGCAGGGAATCTGTACGAGGAGATTGGCCTCGAAATTTTAACTTGGACCCAAGCGGTAACTTTTTATTGGTTGCCAACCAGCGTAGCAATAATATTACGGTCTATAAACGCGATAAAGAAAACGGGACTTTAGCTTTTGCCTACGAACTTGCCCTCCCAAGCCCTGTTTGTTTGGAGTTTTTGGAGTAATTGGTTTTGCACTTGGATTTTAGTATAATTCTCTATAGGATTAATCTACAGGGTCATTAATCTAGGGTGTTAAAAAAGGCCACAGATCTTCGTTCTGTATACGTAACATTTTTAGCGCCATGGAAACCAACATGGCCTCCGTACTTAGGAATTTCTAAATAGATTTGATTACTATATTTTGCTTCCGCTATCGGGTAGCAGGCTTCGCCAAGAAAGGAGTCATTCTGTGCATTTATAATTAATGAAGGTATGGTTATCTGTTTTAGGAATTGGCGGCAACTGCACTTGGTGTAATAGTCCATAGCATTATTGAAACCATGCGCCTTACTGGTATAGATATCGTCAAAATCCTTTAAGGTTTTAATTTTTTCGATTTCCATATTGGATATTTGTGATGGAAATAGTTTTTGTTTGGTTTTCAGTTTTTCGATAAGGTTTTTTTTAAATCGCGCAGCATAAGCCACATTCTTTACGGATAGTAATTGTTGTAAGGAATCTGCCAATTGGCAAGGTACCGAAACTGCAACGGCACCTTTAAGTTCCGCAGGTAAGATATTGCCTTCTCCAAGGTATTTTAGTAGCAGGTTTCCTCCAAGGCTAAATCCCTTTAGGTACATAGAAGAGTACGATTTGTGTTGTAAAATATGGTCAAGAACTGCTTTTAAATCTTCCGTTGCTCCAGAATGGTAGGAACGGTATGTAGTATTTGGTTCTCCACTGCATCCTCTAAGGTTAATAGCGCAAACATCATAACCATACTTGGTTAAAGCTAATGCACTCCCTTGGATATAGGTGCGCTGTGCATTACCTTCCAAGCCGTGCAATAGTACTGCTACTTTCTGCGAAGGATTGGAAGCATAGCTCCAATCTAAATCTAAAAAATCATTATCGGGGAGTGAGATTCTTTCCCGTTCTTGCACAAGATTTTTTATCTCTCGTAATAGCCCAGCATATATGGTAGATAAATGACCGTTTTTAAAAAAGTATGGTGGATTGTAATTGGAACTGACAAGAGGCATTTCAATACTTATTTTTGAAAATTTATTACCTTAAAAGTAAGGAGTTTTCACCTTCCGTTCTTTTAGTATTTTACAATATAATCGAAACTTGAAATCAAGTTTGTTATTTTGGATAGGTCTCTAGAAGTTTAGTTTGCTCTTCAATGGCCGTCTTAAACTCTGTCTTTAAGCTATCTACAAGTTCTGAAACAGGAAGACTGTTGTTTATAAGTGCGGAGCCCTGACCAGCAGACCAGATGGTTTTCCAAGCTTTGGCCTCAGTATCCAATTCTTTTCCAAAATCAATTTTTTTATCCTTTTTAAGATCTTCTTCCGTAATACCTGCAGCTTTGAGGCTTGCTCCCAAGAAATTGGCGTGTACTCCAGATATGGAAGCTGTGTAAACTACGTCGCTAGCACCGGCATCTATAATCATTTTACGATATTCTGAGGTGGCTTTGCTCTCCTCAGTATTTATAAAACGAGTTCCCATATAAGCTAAATCAGCCCCCATTTGTAAGGCCGATGCTATATCCCGACCGGTGCTAATACAACCAGATAGAATAATTGTTTTATGAAAGAATTTTTTGATTTCCGCTACCAAAGTCATCGGGTTTATAGTACCTGCATGTCCTCCTGCTCCTGCAGCAACCAGAATGAGCCCGTCTACTCCAGCCTCAGCAGCTTTTTCCGCATGTCTTTTTTTGATGATATCATGAAAAACGACGCCGCCATAACTATGAATGGTATCCACAACCTTGGATACCGCACCTAAAGATGTTATAATAACAGGTACTTTGTGTTTTACACAAAGTTTTACGTCCGCTTCTAGCCGTGGATTGGTGGGATGCACAATTAGGTTTACTCCAAATGGTGCTGCTTTTTCTCCTGTTTTCTCTTCAAACTTCTGAAGTTCTGTTTTTATTTCAACTAACCATTCCTCAAAACCTTCACTAGTGCGTTGGTTAAGTGCTGGAAAGGTTCCAACGATTCCGTTCTTGCAACACTCGATAACTAGTTTAGGTCCTGATATTAAAAACATAGGAGCCGCAATAGCGGGTAAAGAGAGTTCTTTTATGAATGATGGTTTTGTGGACATAGTTTTGTTATTTAATATTGAAAGTCAAGAAAAAAATAAACCGCTTCTATACCAAAACTATGCTATTTTTATTAGGTATTATGCATGCATAGCAAAAAAATAAGGTAATGTGCCTTTGGAATTTGAAATTAGCTGGAGTGCTGTTGATGGCAATCACCATTTAGCGAACTGATACTATCGGAACTATCATGGACCATACCCGTATGATGGTTTTATGGGAAATGGTTTTTGATTAAAAAACCTTTTTGAAACAAGAATTAAGCCCTTTAGTTTTCTATAGTCTTGAGTAAAGAGATTCTGTTTTTTAAGTCATTTGAAGACATGGGAAAAGCGATAGGTTTCTTATGCTTACCAAAAAAGTATCTGAATATAGTTTCTACTATTCATACATAAAGATACCGATGTGATGTGGAGTCATTTAGAGAAAACCAAACAAGCGTTTCTAGATTAACCTACTTGCTTTTTAACCTTAGATTTTTTACTAGCTAAGTAGACCCCTAACAGTACTAAGCAAGCAGCAATAATTTTTATAGTGGTCAATTGATCTTGTCCAGTGCCAATAGCGTACATAATGCCAACCAAGGGTTGCACATAAACAAAAGCACTTAACGTAGAAGCTTTTAGTTGAGTTAGAGCGAATATGTTGAAAAGATAGGTGCAAAACGTTGTTCCTACTACTACAAAAGCAATCCGCCAAAGTGCTTCTAAAGGAAGTTCGCTCCAAACTATTTCTGTAAATTCTTGATATCCAAAAGGCAAACAAATAAGAATACCCAACGTAAACAACCATTTCATAAATGTAAACGGATGGTATTTGGTGATCAAGGTTTTGGCAACGATTAAATAGGAACCGTAAAAAACAGAATTGGCCAAAATAAGAAAATTCCCTAAGGGTATATTTGGTGCATCTTGGCGTATTTCTGCACCAAAAAGGATAAGCCCTAGAGCACCCATAAGTCCAATTCCAATTCCCAAAATTTTACGTCCAATAATCTTTTCCTTTATAACAATCGCAGATAAAAGAAGTACGATAATGGGTGTTGTTGTAATGAGAACGGCACTGTTTATTGGAGTGGACAGGGACAATCCTTTAAAGAAAACCAGCATATTAAAACCCATTCCCAAAACGGCACATAGCCCCATGCGCAAGTAATCCTTTTTATCTATTTTTTCTTTAGGCCCGAAAAAAGAAATCAACCAAAACAATAACGCAGCACCTAGAACTCTTACAATAATAAATCCAAAAGGCTGCACGTATGTAGGCATAACCTCTTTTGCAATTGTATGGTTTACGCCATAAATGGTTGTCGCAGCTATGGCCGCAAAAATAGCAAGTGTTCTTTTGTTCACGAATGAATGGCTTCTTTGGTGGAAGCGGTTACTTTTTTGCTATTGCCTATAAAAATAGATTCGTTAAAGAGAACAACCGGTCTTTTTAAAAAAGTGTAATGGTCAAGGATTAGGTTCTTGTAATCTTCCTCTCCCAAGTTTTGTTCATGAAGTCCACGTTGTCTAAAAAGCATGGCCCTTTTACTAAAAAGCGATGTATAACTATCTGTTAGTTCACGCATTTCTTCTAGTTGTTTTTGGGTGATGGGCTCGGTTTTAATATCCTGTAAAGTAAATCCCTCCAAAGGTTGTAATTCTTTTAAAATGCGTTGGCAGGTAGAGCAAGTACTAAGGTGGTATATTTTTTTCATTTCAATCTATAAAATATCGACGTTACAAAGAAACTTAAATAACATTAATTGTGCTATTTTTAGGGCTCATTAAAATTGATTAGCAGTGAAGAACGAGTTAGAAATTACCCTTCAGAACAGAAAAAATCTGTTGGCAATCTTAGAGAGTACCCCAAAAGAGGACCTGCTTAAAATACCACAGGGATTTCGAAATAACATCTGGTGGAATATTGCACATGTTGTGGTCACACAACAAATTTTGGTCTATAAATTTAGTGGAATATCCATGCGTGTGTCAACAGAACTTGTAGAAAAGTTTATGAAAGGAACAGTGCCAGATGGTACAGCCACGGATGCCGAAATAAAACAGATATCAGAAGTATTGGTGTCAACCATAGTAGGGACACAGAAGGATTATGAAACCGGACTTTTCAAAAACTTTAAACCCTACACGACAAGTGCGAAAGTAACCTTGAACGATATTAATGATGCAATCAGCTTCAATAATTTTCACGAAGGTATACACCTAGGGTCTATTTTTGCCCTAAGAAAAATGCTCTAAGTTTATTCTTGTTTAGGACTGCGCACCAAATATTTTTGTAGTTCTATGTAAGGAATCGTCACAACAATGGGACCATCTGCATAAGATGCTATTTCGTACTGCTCGTAAAACAGTAGTATTCCCTCTTGTGTATAGCCTATGTTTTGTGGTAGATAAAAGGTGCCAGTCTCGAACATAAAACCAGTACTATTAATATCCTCATGTTTAGGAATATTTTCCTGTATTCGGAATTTGGATTCCGCAAACTCCTCAAAATTAACCTGATTTTTAAAAAGGTCTTCTGTGTCCAACTCAATAGCTTTTCGCTTATCAAAATTTAAAAAATGGGTGGTGTTATAACCATGGGCACCTCCAGTAAATAAATAGGAAACTAGCTTTATAGTTATAATTTCTTTATCCTCGTAAGAGACTGTTCCGATAATAGTTGCTTCCCAGGGGGTGGTTTCTTCTGCAAACAAGGTTTTTAAATCCATATAGCCTTTTGCAAACGATGAAATGGCGCTTTCTATTTCAGTAGCTTCATTCTCATCATTAAAGTGGAGCAGATAAATTAGTTCTTCCATTAAAGCGTTATTAATGACCTTGTCTATTTTGGCATCGTCCAAGGCTATTGGAACTGTGATTTTTATGTTGGGACAATCCTTACACACAGCCCCAGAATAAGTGATGGGTTCAAACGTAATTTTATCATCTTTTTTACAACCAAATGACAGGAGAACTAGCAAGAAGCAAATAGCACGGATTTTCATAGAGTACTTTGTATCCCACAAAAATACAGCTTCATTGTATTCTCCGAAAGATAACGATACATTTGTGGGAATAATAGTAGCTGTGAGCGATAAAAATTTAAGATTTAATAGCAAAACGATACATGGGGGTCAACAACCTGATAAGGCATATGGTGCTGTAATGCCACCAATATATCAGACTTCCACCTATGCACAATCTACGCCTGGAGGCCATATGGGTTATGAATATTCTAGAAGCGCCAATCCTACACGTACTGCTCTGGAAAATTCTTTGGCTAGTATAGAAAACGGTAGTTTTGGTTTGGCATTTGGCAGTGGTTTAGCAGCCATCGATGCAGTGCTAAAGTTGTTGTCCCCTGGCGATGAAGTAGTTTCTACGAACGACTTGTATGGCGGTAGTTACCGGCTGTTTAAGCAGATTTTTGAAAAATTTGGAATTAGATTTCATTTTGTCGGAATGCAAAATGCAACTAAAATAGCTGAATACGTTAATTCAAAAACCAAACTGATTTGGGTAGAAACACCTACAAACCCTATGATGAATGTCATTGATATCAAAGCGGTTTCAACGTTAGCAAAAAAGCACAATATCCTTTTAGCCGTTGACAATACATTTGCTACGCCTTATTTGCAAACGCCTTTAGATCTGGGTGCGGATATCGTTATGCATTCCGCTACGAAGTACCTTGGTGGACATTCAGATGTTGTAGTGGGAGCCTTAGTAGTAAAGGATAAAGAGCTTGCAGGTCAACTTTATTTTATACAAAACGCTAGTGGTGCCGTTTGCGGTCCCATGGATAGTTTTTTGGTATTACGCGGAATAAAAACGCTACACGTTCGAATGCAACGTCATTGCGAGAATGGTAGGGCAGTTGCCGAGTTCTTGTCCAAACATCCTAATATTGAAAAAGTTTATTGGCCTGGTTTTGAAGACCATCCAAACCATGCTATTGCAAAAAGTCAAATGAAGGATTTTGGGGGTATGATTTCTTTTGTTCCCAAAGGGAGTAGTTATGAGGATGCAATAAAAATTGTTGAAAAACTAAAGATTTTTACCTTGGCAGAATCTTTAGGTGGAGTTGAAAGTTTAGCTGGGCATCCTGCAAGTATGACCCATGCTAGTATTCCAAAAGAGGACCGCGAAAAAATTGGTGTGGTTGATGCTTTGATAAGATTAAGTGTGGGTATTGAAGATGAAAAAGATCTTATTGCAGATTTAGAACAGGCCATAGGATAATTAGAGACTTTCTTCACTAATTAGGTAAGAAGGATACTTTTTATGCAGAAAAATCAAATTAATATCATCAAAACGATAATTCTTATCAAATTGTAAAAAATAGACCATATAAATTATAATAATAGCATAATTTTGTCGATATATTTAGAATTCATTAAACATCAATAGATATCAAATAGTTCTATGGAAGCAAAAATAAAAGTATTCATGGACGAGGTAAGGACCAGAAACGGTCATGAGCCAGAGTTCATACAAGCGGTGCAGGAAGTTGCGGAAACTGTAATTCCTTATATCGCAAAACAGAAAATATACAACGGCAAGAATATTTTGCTTAGGATGGTGGAACCGGAAAGACTAATTTCTTTTAGGGTAGCTTGGGTAGATGACGCAGGGGATATACATGTAAATCGTGGATACCGTATTCAAATGAACTCTGCCATAGGTCCTTATAAAGGAGGACTTCGTTTTCATCCAACGGTAAATGCAAGTATCTTAAAGTTTTTGGCATTTGAACAAGTGTTTAAAAATAGTTTGACTACACTTCCTATGGGTGGTGGTAAAGGAGGTTCTGACTTTGACCCTAAAGGAAAATCGGACGATGAGGTAATGCGTTTTTGCCA
>CAZDOW010000029.1:17420-38231 GCA_964507115.1 uncultured Maribacter sp. | reverse complement strand
AGATGATTTCGGTTTCCACTTCCATCGGTTTGGAACCCAAGAGCTTGTTGTAAAATTCTTTGCCCCAAGTCCATTCCCATCTTTTTGAAGTAGCGGCCATGTAGCGCTCTTTTGCTTCTTCCGATAAGGTTTGGAACATTACATTTTCAATAGAGGCCAAAATGACTTCTATCCCAATTAAAAGCAGCAATACAAACACTAGGAATAGTGATGCTAATGGATAAGCGATGAACGCTGGCTGATCGCCAGAGTCGATAAAATATTCCATTAATCCGAAGATGGTAAAAAAGAGTAGTGGAATTCGTATCCACCAAGGAGACATATTTTTCATAACTCTATGTTTTGTTGGTTGTTATTATCTAGAGGGATTTCGCTCATTTCTTTTATGTGCTCCTTTGAGGCGGTAAATACCCATGCAAAAAGTATTACAAAAAAGACGAAGAAAATTAAAAGTGAAATCATGGGGTAGGTAGCTATCCCATCTATACTTTCCATATATCCTTTTACAAATTTTAACATGGCTTTATTTGTTTTCTGAGATTAACTCGTTCGTTTCTTTTATTTTAATATCTGTTCCCAATCGCTGTAAGTAAGCAATCATGGATACAATCTCCCTATCGCGCATTTCTATAAACTCAGTTCCGTTTTCGATGGCAGATTTTTTAGACGCTTCATAACTATTTGCAAAGTCGGGGTCGGAATACAGGTTCTTCTCTATTTTGGAGGCCTGCTCGTCCATATGTGCTTCTGCGTTGGCTATCTCCTCATCGGTGTAAGGCACTCCTAGGGTAACCATAGCTTCCATTTTAGTTTGTATGTTGCTACGATCGTGTTCGTCGTTTATCAACCAAGAATACGATGGCATAATAGACCCGGATGATGTAGTTTGCGGATCGTACATGTGGTTAAAGTGCCAGCTGTCCGAATACTTTCCTCCAACCCGTAATAAATCTGGTCCAGTACGCTTGCTTCCCCATAAGAAGGGATGGTCATATACAAACTCCCCAGCTTTGGCATACTCGCCATACCGTTCCACTTCACTACGGAAAGGCCGTACCATTTGTGAGTGACAACCTACGCAACCTTCACGTATATAAAGATCCCTTCCTTCTAATTCTAATGGTGTGTAGGGCTTCACACTTGTAATAGTAGGGATGTTGGATTTTACCAAAATGGTAGGAATAATTTGTATGATACCCCCTATAAGGATTGCTACTGTAGCCAAAATCGTTAGTTGAATTGGCTTACGTTCCAACCAGGTATGGAAGGTTTCGCCAGCAGTTCTTTTTTTGGATACCCGAGTTAAGGCGGCGGCTTCGGCCAGCTCATCCTCAACTTTTTGTCCAGATTTAATAGTCAGCACCATGTTATACACCATAACCAGCGCGCCAATAATATACATACTACCACCTATGGCACGCATCCAGTACATTGGCATGATTTCGTTTACAGTTTCCAGGAAGTTACCGTAGACTAAAGTGCCATCCGGGTTAAAGTCTTTCCACATTAGCGCTTGTGTAAACCCAGCAACGTACATGGGCAGTGCGTAGAGGATAATTCCCAAAGTACCTATCCAGAAATGGAAGTTAGCCATTCCTGTAGAGGCCAATTTTGTCTTGAACATTTTAGGAATCAACCAGTAGATCATACCAAAGGTCATAAACCCGTTCCAAGCCAATGCGCCAACGTGAACGTGGGCAATAATCCAATCGCTAAAGTGAGCTATTGCATTTACGTTTTTTAAGGAAAGCAATGGACCTTCGAAGGTGGCCATACCATATCCGGTTATGGCAACCACCATAAATTTCAAAGTTGGATCGGTTCGTACTTTATCCCATGCACCACGTAAGGTCAATAAACCGTTGATCATACCACCCCAAGAAGGAGCAATCAACATTATCGAGAAGGCTACACCTAAGTTCTGTGCCCAGTCCGGTAACGCAGAATATAATAAATGGTGGGGACCTGCCCAGATATAGATAAATATCAATGACCAAAAGTGAACAATGGATAATTTATAGGAATATACAGGTCTATTCGCAGCTTTAGGAACAAAATAGTACATCAGCCCTAAGAACGGAGTAGTCAAAAAGAAGGCTACCGCGTTATGACCGTACCACCATTGAACCAAGGCATCTTGTACCCCGGCATATACGGAATAGCTTTTTAGAGCACCTACCGGAAGCGCCAGACTGTTGAAGATATGCAGCACTGCAACAGTTACGAACGTGGCTACATAAAACCAAATAGCTACATATAAATGCCGCTGTCTTCTTTTGATCATGGTGCCTATTAAGTTTACCCCAAAAGCAACCCAGACCAAGGCAATGGCAATATCGATAGGCCATTCCAATTCAGCATATTCCTTAGATGTAGAATACCCTAAAGGCAAGGTTATGGCAGCCGCTACAATAATCAATTGCCAACCCCAGAAATTAAACTTACTGAGAAAATCGCTGAACATTCTTGCTTTTAGTAGTCGCTGCGTAGAATAATAAATACCAGCAAAAATAGCGTTACCCACAAATGCAAATATGACCGCATTGGTGTGCAAGGGTCTTAAACGTCCAAAACTTAACCAAGATATGCCATCGGTTAAATTGGGAAACATAAACATAAACGCCAGTAAAAGGCCGACGGACATTCCTACTATTCCCCATAACATTGTGGCGTAGATGAAATTTTTTACGATTTTATTATCGTAATAAAACTGTTGTACTTCCATAGTTGATTCCTTATTTTATTTTTTTAGTTGGTCAGTTTCAGATGGGTGTTCGCTTTCTTGTGGTTTTACCAGCTCGTCCTCAAAAAGCATACGGACAGATGGCGTGTATGAATCATCATACTGACCACTCCGTACCGATACAATAAAGGCTATGAAAAATAGTATAGCTACCGCTATACTAATTGATAATAAAATATAAATAACACTCATACCTACCTGAATTCTGATGTAAAAATAACATGATGCACTAGCAATATATATGACTTTTGTCAGGTTTACAAATTATTTTAATTTTCTACCTAAGAAGTTGGTCATTAGCGTTGTGAAACCTACTACACTTATAGAGCTTAGGGGCATTAATATGGCAGCAATCACCGGCTCCAACTGCCCTGTTACAGCAAAATAGAGTCCCACAACGTTATAGGCCAAAGACAACATAAAACTTAGTTTAATAATCTTTATCGCCTTTTTGGATGCCAATATATACGGATACAGTTCTTTAAATTTAGAGGCAGCCAATATACCATCACACGCGGGGGAGAACACATTTATATTCTCAGATATTGCTATCCCCACTTCCGCTTGTGCCAAGGCTCCGGCATCGTTGAGTCCATCACCTACCATCATTACTTTTTTTCCCTGTTCCTGAAGCGACTCAATAAAGGCTAGTTTGTCCTTTGGTTTTTGGTTGAAGTATAAGGGCGTAAGTTTTGGTAGCAGTGCTTCCAAACGGGACTTTTCACCCGCGTTATCACCGGATAGAATAGCCAAATTCAAAGTCTCTGCCATCGATCGGAAAACGTCAGAAACACCATCTCTATAGTGGTTGTGAAATATGTACTTTCCTTTATAGTCGTTGTTATTTGCAATGTGTACGGCCGTATCTAAAGAATTTTCATTTTCTGGATTCCCTACAAAATCCGCCGAACCAATTTTTATATGATCTGTACCCTTACTCGCTTCCAGTCCCTTTCCTAAATGCTCCTCATATTGGTCTAGCGTGAAAATATTTTGTTCCGCTAAGATAGCATATAAGGTTCGACTTAAAGGATGATTGGACGCTCGAAGGGTGTTCTTTAAAAGCGATTCTTCCTCGGCTGTTAAAGGCATGCCCTCATAACTGGCCGTGCTTTTTTGGACGGTTGTAATCGTTCCTGTTTTATCGAAAATAGCGGTATCTATTTTCGCTAATTGTTCTATGGTTTGTGTATTTTTTAAATAGAATTGTTTCCTGCCAAAGATGCGCAGCATGTTTCCTAAGGTAAATGGTGCAGCTAAGGCAATAGCACATGGGCAAGCGATGATAAGTACCGCCGTAAAGACATTCATAGCTTTGTTTGGGTCTAGGTAAAGCCAAACAAAGGTGGCTATAATTGCAATTGTTAATACGCCTATAGTAAAGCGCTTTCCTATACTGTCCGTTAAGGTTTGAAATTTGGAGGATTTATCCGTTTGAAAGACCGAGTTGCTCCAGAGTTGGGTCAAATAACTCTGGGAAACCGATTTTATAGCTTCCATTTCCATGGCACCTTCAACTTGTTTACCACCGGCAAAAAGTTTGTCTCCGGATACCTTATGCACAGGTTCCGACTCGCCTGTTACAAAACTATAATCTATTCGCGCGTTTTCGCTTAGCAAAACACCATCCACGGGAATGATTTCCTCGTTTCGTATAAGTAATCGGTCTCCTTTTCCTATTTCATGTACTTGTATACTTTCCTCTTTTCCTTGTCCTCTAACTAAGGTTACTGCGATAGGGAAGTAAGATTTATAATCACGTTCAAAGGATAGAAAAGAATAGGTCTTTTGCTGAAAGAACTTGCCTAATAACAGAAAGAAGACTAAGCCTGTAAGGGAATCGAAAAAACCGCCTCCCCAATCAAAGATAATTTCTAAAGTACTTCTAATGAAAAGTACCAGGATACCTAACGCAATTGGCACATCAATATTTAATAATTTTGAACGAAGTCCTTTATAGGCTGATATAAAATAGCCTGCACCTGAATAAAAAACTACGGGTAAGGAGAAGGTAAACATCAACCAGCGAAAAACGCCTTCATATTGATTCAGCCAAAACTCTCCACCTGATGTAGTATTAGAAGATAGGTCTAAATAGTCTGGAAATGAGAGGAACATAATATTCCCAAAAGCAAACCCTGCGATACCTAGTTTATAGATAAGGCTCCTGTCCTTTGTTTTTTTATCATTGTCAAAATCATCCAATGAAATATTAGGTTCGTAACCTATTCTTGCCAAAAGGCTTACAGTCTCTTTTAAAGAAACTTCCTTACTATTGTAAGTTACGCGTACTGTCTTTTTAGGAAAATCTACTTGTGAGCTATTTATGAAAGGGTTCAGCTTGTTAAGATTTTCCAATATCCAAATACAGGAACTACAATGAATATGTGGAATGTAAAGGTTTATGATTTGTAGGCTGCCATCGTTGAACTCTGTCAGTCTTTCAACAATAGCAGGAGTATCTAGAAAATCATATTTTCCTTCAACCACTGTTGGCGTGGCCCCAGCAGCTTGCTGTATATCATAATAATAGGATAGGTCATTGGAACTAAAAATCTCATAAACGGTTTTGCATCCATGACAACAAAAATGCTTCTCATCAAACTCAATTATTCCATCCCCGCAGTCATCCCCGCAGTGATAGCAATTTTGTTTATCCATATCTCCATGCTTATACCTAGTGCAAAAATGTAGATAAAGTGAAGTTTAAAACATGACATATGTCATGTTTTACGTTTTGACTAATCTCTATTTTTGTATAACGTAAGTGTTCATATTATTGCGAACTGTAACTTGGGTATTGCAAGTTAACTAGATTAGTTGAGAATTTTTTCAGTATAAATTAGTAAAAGCTATGATCTTTAAGGTTGTGATTTTTGCTAACTTGTATTTTGGAATCAGAAGGTAAATATTTTTGTATGGAGCATGAAGAAATGAATAATCGTTGTGAAAATTGTATTGTGCGTGAGTTCAATTCGTTACGGGCAATGACAAAGCATGAACTTAAGAGAGTCTCAGATTCAAAAATCAGCAAAAATTTTAAAAAAGGAGAAATCATTTTCCAAGAAGGTGACAAGCTGGATGGGGTGTATTGCGTGCGTGGTGGTGTTTCAAAATTAGCAAAGCTAAGTCCAAATGGGAAGGACCAAATTGTAAAACTAGCCTCAAAGGGAGAAATCATTGGTCAGCGCTCGGTTATTGCAGAGGAACAGGCAAACTTAACGGCAACTGCGGTAAGTGATATGGAGGTTTGTTTTATCCCAAAAGAAGGCATTGTAAACACGCTGCATACCAATCCTAACTTTTCATTAGAGGTTTTACGCCATTTAGCTCATGAACTAAAAGAGGCGGACGATGTGATTATAAACATGAGTCAAAAAACGGTGAAACAGCGTATTGCAGAAGCTTTTTTATACTTAAAAAACACCCATGGCGAGGATGCTGATGGTTTTTTACGCCTAATACTATCCCGTGAGGATATTTCCAGTATAGTGGGAACGGCAACAGAATCTTGTATACGGGTCATTTCTGAATTTAAGAAACTAGGTTATTTAAAGACTTCAGGTAAGAAGATTGCTATTGCTAATGAAAAAGCTCTTCAAGATATGGTGGATGGTTTTTAGTAGGTCTTTAACTAAAACCTGATAATTGTCATAGTTTGCATTTATAGTTAGGTCTACTTTTACCTTGTAATTTACTAAGATTAGATGTAACCCTTTGTTTTAAAATGATTCGCTAATGTAAAGGCGCTAATTGTTTTCGAACGTTAAACCTACCAATGGACAAATAGGGTTTATAGGTGACTTTGTGACTAATGAAATAAGCACATGAAACGAGTATTGATTCCCACAGATTTTTCCGATAATTCATGGAATGCAATTAAATATGCTTTATCGCTTTTTAAAAGTGAAGAATGTACGTTTTATTTACTGAATACGTATACTCCGGCAATAGCGCATAGTAGGTTTATGGCAGCCTCTTTGGAAACCGGCCTTCTTGCCAATGCAGCTCATGAAGGTTCTATAAACGGCTTAGCAAAAACAATACTCAGAATAGAAGAAGGGTATCCCAACGATAATCATCATTTTAAAACCATTTCCTCTTTTAGCTTACTTATAGATGAGGTAATGGAGACAGTTATCCAGAATAACATAGACATGGTGTTGTTAGGAACCAAAGGTGCTAGTGGCTTAGAGGAAGTATTTATGGGAAGTAATGCCGTTCGTATTATTAAGTCAGTTAAGAATTGTCCGGTTTTGGCCATTCCGCAAAATTTTGATTATATAAAACCCACCGAAATAGCATTTGCTACAGACTTTAATCGATTTTACACGAAGTCTGAGTTGAAACCCGTTCTTGATTTAGCTACTTCTTTTGGAGCTGTTGTAAGGATTGTTCATGTGCAATACGAAATTAAAGCCTTAACTGAAATACAGGAATTTAACTTAAGTATGCTTCGTAAATACTTAGGCAAAGTAGAGCATTATGTGCATACCGTTTCGGAATTAAATTCGGTCTCAAAGACCTTGGAAACCTTTGCTGTAGAACTAGATATTCATTTATTGGCCATGTTGCATTATCAGCATAGTTATATGGAGCGTTTAACAAGAGAACCAGTAGTTAAAAGAGTAGCATTCCACTCCCATACCCCACTTTTGGTGATTCCAGAATTAAGCATGGGAAGTTCCTCTAAGAAAAATAGGAAAGAAATGTCCTTTTCTAATTAATAGAAGGCAGTACCCAAAATTTATCTTCTTCTGGTATCATCTTATCTTTTGCTAAAGCTAATGGGTTAAAGTCGGTTTTTGCGAATACGTACCAGATTGTTGCAGAAAGTGCTGGTTTTGTATGTGCATGATTCCATAACGCTCCTGCACCATAGCTGCTGCCAGGGTTTGTTGCATATGGCAATCCTTTTGTATTAGTTGCTGTAGTTGCGTTCACTATGCTTTTATCTAACTCTACCAGTAGAGTTTTGGCTAAGTCTGGTCTGTTTGCGTTGTTAAAAGCTACTGCCATTTGTGCCGTGCCTTCTAACCAGATAACGTCCTTATCTTCATCAAAGCCGTAACCATTAATAAGTACCCCTGTAGTGGTCATTTCTTGTTGGTTTAAGTAGCGGTCAGCTTCATGTAGCACGTCTTCTGACATGTCAGGAAAAATTGCACTGCTCAAAGAATGTACATCCATCGCATAGGCGTATTTAGGATTTTCCGGCCATGCTAATAAGAGGTTATTTTTGCTATCCCAGCGGTTGTTTTTTAGGAATCTAAGGATGTTTTTATGAAAATCATCATATCCTTGTACGGCATTAAAGGCAGTAATGATTCCTTCCGTAATTTTAGGCATTTCTTGCCCGTTTGCCCGTTTACCACCAATTAGACCACCATCCTCATCTTGTAGGGAACGAAGCCATTTTTCCAATCCATTGCCTAATTTGTCGTATTTGGTGGAGTCATAAGCCTTATTGTAATGGTTTATGGCTATTAAAAGCCATGCATTGTCACCCATCCATAAGGTCTGTGCTTCCTCGCCTGTGGTTGTTCTTGTTTGGTACAGTCCGCCATTGCGAAGAACCTCGTCATCCATTCTATTTAAATAGAAATCCAATATAGCTTCCGCTTTAGCTCTTTCATCTTCTTGAATAAAAAAAATGGTTGCCAAGGCATTATCATATAGCGATACAAAATTGGTGTTTTCAGCACTCTCCATTAGACCCGAATTGTGTTGCATAGAAGAGACCCATCTTTTTACGGATGTTAGATTCTTACGGGCTGGATTTTTAGCTGTTGTGTCATACGTATTCATAGCTAAAAGATTTTGATTTTTAGCTTTGTCATTATTACAGGAAAGAAGTGAGATTAGTACGATGATATAAAAAGCAGTTCTTAAATACATACAGTAAGTTATTGGTTGTTAGGAAGTACCAAAGTAATGTCCTGTATTCAAGGATAGCGCTGAAACCGTTTACCTACTAGGATTATCGATGATTGTAGGCCGTATTACGCCTAAACCTATAAACCTGAATTTTATCTATAATAAGCAAATTCTACTTTTGGAAAGTAAAAGGTGTAAACGGTAGTTCATCGGATAAAAAAATGAGAAAGGATTTCTAAAATATTAAAAACCTTTGCTATCTTTGTTACGTTGTGTTGTGTTCTAAACATAGTTTAGAGCATGTTGTGTTGACCGATTTTAATCGGTTGTAACCAATGAAAGGCTTTCCATAAAGGGAGGCTTTTTTTGTTTTGATAAGCTTCTAAAAGGAGAGGTCTTCTTAAAGACTATGTATTACCGTATGGACTAAAGACGCAGCCAATCGCGCTGTCTGATTGTCTATGTCAAAATTGGGGTTTAGTTCAGCAATATCCAAGGCTACTAGTTTATTGGACGTAATTATGGTTTTTAGCGAAGCCAAAACTACATCTGGTGTAAATCCCATAGGGGATGGTGCACTAACCCCTGGGGCGTATGCAGAAGAAAAGCCATCTAAATCAATAGTAACATAAACGGTATCCACGTTCTGCATAAAAGCGTTAATCC
Source organism: uncultured Maribacter sp. (assembly GCA_964507115.1). Taxonomy (GTDB): domain Bacteria; phylum Bacteroidota; class Bacteroidia; order Flavobacteriales; family Flavobacteriaceae; genus Maribacter. Next base: position 28,945 of record CAZDOW010000029.1, on the reverse strand, counting down.
AAGCATTAATTTCGTTATGGAATTCTATGCGGAAAGTATCGCGTAATATGTATTTGACGTCCAGTTCTTTTGCAGTTTCGAAGAGCGATGCATCGTTGGCGTCATCACGAATTCCCAAACATAAATAATGAAAGGCGGTGCCTTCTTCCTCACAATCCTTTGCGATTTGATAAAAGGGCGTTCCTGAGGTGTTTTCTTTTTTATTTGACCGTAGGTCAAAATGAGCATCAAAATTAATAATACCTATGGTTTTAGCGCTGCCTAGATGGTCCTTAATTCCATTGTAGGTCCCGTAAGCGATGTCATGTCCTCCGCCTAAAATGATAGGAAATATATTGGAATCTAGAAGGTTTTTTACTTTTTCCGAAAGCATTTTCTGAGTGGCTTCCAAATCAGCATCTGAACATGTTAGCGTACCCACATCAAGCAAAGCAGTTTCATGTGCTAAATGGTTTGGTAATTTCCCTAGTTGTTTTCGGATAGCATCTGCACCTTTTACAGCACCAACGCGACCGTCATTACGCTTTACTCCCTCGTCACAGGCGTAGCCCAAAAGTGCCATGCATTTTTCAGAGGATGTAGTAAGTGAAGCGAAATCTGGGCAGGAAACTTTCTCATGTAGATAAAGGTTATCATAAGATACCCTGCCTATGTAGCTATTAGGATCTGTCTTGCTGTAAAGCGGCATGTGCTAACTTTTTATTAAAACAAATCGTTTAGTAATTCATCCTCTACTAAGTTAGGTAAAGTAACAGTAAGTTCTGGAGTCCGAGCCATTTCCCGTTCAATAGCAAAAATAGCTTCCTTATTTCTGGCCCAACTTCTTCTAGATATGCCATTGTTTACATCATAAAAGAGCATGTTTTTAAGTTTTCTGCTAGCTTCTTGTGAGCCATCAAGTAGCATACCAAAACCACCATTGATTACCTCACCCCAACCTACGCCACCACCGTTATGGATAGACACCCATGTTGCACCTCTAAAACTATCCCCTATGACATTATGTATCGCCATATCGGCCGTAAATTTACTGCCGTCGTAGATATTACTCGTTTCCCTAAAAGGAGAATCTGTGCCGCTCACATCATGATGGTCACGTCCTAAAATAATAGGGGCAGAAAGTTCTCCGGTAGCGATAGCTTGGTTAAAAGCTTCAGCAATTTTAGCACGCCCTTCTGCGTCGGCATAGAGTATACGTGCTTGTGACCCAACTACCAATTTGTTTTCTTCAGCGTCCTGTATCCATTTGATGTTGTCCTGCATCTGCTGTCGTATTTCAGGCGGTGCAGTCTGTTCTATTCCCTGCATAACTTTTAAGGCAATGGCATCTGTTTTTCTGAGGTCTTCTGGTTTTCCGGAGGAACATACCCAACGGAAAGGACCAAAACCATAATCAAAACACATGGGACCAAGAATATCCTGCACATAAGAGGGATATTTGAAATCTATATTGTTTGGAGCCATAACATCCGCCCCGGCACGTGAAGCTTCTAGTAAAAAGGCATTGCCGTAGTCGAAAAAGTAGGTGCTTTTTTTTGCGTGATTGTTAATGGCATTCATTTGTCTGCGTAAAGATTCTTGTACCTTGTTTTTGAATTCTTCGGTATCCTCACTCATCATTTGGTTCGCTTTGGCAAAGGATAATCCTACGGGATAATAACCTCCAGCCCAAGGATTGTGTAGTGAAGTTTGATCCGACCCTAAATGAATGAAGATATTTTCGGTATCAAAACGCTCCCAGACTTCGACTACATTACCAATAAATGCTAAGGATACAATCTCTTTTTGTAGCACGGCTTCTCGTGTGCGGGTGACAAGAACTGTAATATCATCTATTAGTTCATCTACCCAACCTTGTTCATGCCTTTTGGTAGCTGCGACAGCATTCACCTCTGCGCAAATGGTAATGCATCCGGCAATATTTCCCGCTTTGGGTTGTGCCCCGCTCATACCTCCCAGACCAGCGGTGAGAAAGATTTTTCCAGCTGAAGTTTCATCGGATTTTAAGACTTTTCTAAAAGCGTTCATTACAGTAATAGCCGTACCATGAACGATACCTTGTGGGCCAATATACATGTAGGAACCTGCGGTCATTTGTCCATATTGGGTAACGCCAAGTGCGTTGTATTTTTCCCAATCGTCCGGTTTGGAGTAGTTAGGAATCATCATTCCGTTTGTAACTACGACTCTGGGCGCTTCCTTTGAAGATGGGAAAAGACCCATAGGATGCCCGGAATAGATATGGAGCGTTTGTTCGGCTGTCATCGTGGCCAAATAGTGCATGGTGAGTAGGTATTGCGCCCAATTTTGGAATACGGCACCGTTACCACCGTATGTAATTAGCTCTTCTGGGTGTTGGGCTACGGCAGGATCCAAATTGTTTTGAATCATGAGCATTAAAGCGGCCGCTTGGGAAGTCTGGGCAGGGTATTCACTAATAGGACGTGCATACATTTTGTACTGCGGCATAAACCGATACATGTAAATTCTACCAAAGTCACCAAGTTCAGCAGCGAATTCTTTTGAGAGTTCCTGATGCCAAGCTTTTGGAAAATAGCGTAAGGCGTTTCTAATTGCCAGCTTCTTCTCTTCTAGTGATAGGATGTCCTTTCGTTTGGGAGCGTGACTAAGTTCACTGGAACGTTCTTTCTTTTTAGGAAGTTCTACCGCTATACCCTGTTGTACTAAAGATTTAAAATCCATTTTTTTAATTTTTATGCTAACAACCAACCACTAATGATGTTTATCAAATACTTTAACACCTCTTTTAAAAACTACACATGGTTTTAGATTGCCTTGGTTGTATAGTATTTCCTGATAATTACCCGTGTGAAACAGATTAAAATCGGCTAATTGTCCTGCTTCTAAAGTTCCACGGTCGGTAAGGTTTAGCGCAGCTGCAGCGCGGTAGGTAATACCCGCTATCACCTCCGCATTGCTTAGTTTTTCAAAAGCACCTAGAATAGCCGCTTGGGTCAATAAATCTCCCATCGGGGCGGAACCCGGATTATGGTCGCTTGCAATAGCCAATGTGCCACCGGCATCTAGCAATCTTCTAGCAGGAGTGAACGCACAACCTAAACCTAAAGAAGCTCCAGGCAAAGCAGTAGCAATAACATCACTTTTAGCCAATAATTCTATTTCCTTTACCGCACTAGCTTCTAAATGGTCTGCACTTATGGCTTCAAAATCTACGGCTACTTTGCTTCCGCTAGTAGAAAATTGATCGGCATGTACCGTAATATCAAAGCCCATTTTCTGAGCTTTTTCAAAGTATGGTTTAATTTGGGAAGCAGAAAAAGCGCTTTCTTCTATAAAGGCATCTATGCGATTTGCTAGATTTTCCTCCTTTAGCAACGGAAATAGCTTGGTACTTATTTCTTCCAAATAGGATTCGGCACTTCCTTCATAATCTTTGGGAAGCATATGTGCGGCCAAACAGGTGGGAATTAAATCTGATGGAATTGCTTCGTCAGCTTCCTTTATGGCATATAACATCTTAAGTTCTTCATCTACAGAAAGTCCATAACCACTTTTTACCTCCAAGGTGGTAACACCATTTTTTAAGTGTCGATTTGCCCGTTTTATAGTTCCTTTTACAAGTTCCGCCTTACTTGCTTTTCTTGTCTGCACTACGGTGTCCCAGATACCACCGCCGGCTTTGGCAATTTCCAAATAGCTCTTTCCTGCGTTTCGCATGGCATAATCATTGGCTCTTGTGCCTCCAAAACAAATATGAGTGTGTGCATCAACAAAACCGGGAAGACAGGTATGATCACCCTGTAGTTCTTGGATTTGGATATCTTTAAACTGTTGTTTTAGGTCATGGAACTTCCCAATATGCTTAATATGTTCGCCATCAATAACTATCCCGGTGTCTTCTAAAATTACTAACTGCTCATCTGTAAGCGCTCCCTTTATGGGTAGGCCAGTCATAGGGATGAGTTGTTTAAAAGGCCCAATCAGTTTTAAATTGTTCATTTTTTAAGCTATTTAGTAGTTCTCAAATTCCTTAGAGAACTTCGTCTTTAAAGATATTCCTTCTTTTTCGCTAATTCGCTCAATCAACCTAATAATGGTCTTGTTCTTGACCATTTTAATTCCTTCTTGAATGTCGTCAGCGAACACTCGGTCCTTATCTGCAAAAGCTACTTTTTTCCGTATTTCCTTATGAATTTCTTCAAGGAATATACCAGACTTCATCGGCTTTCGAAATTCAAAGGCTTGTGCAGCGGTCAATAATTCAATGGCGAGTATTTTTTCTACATTTCCTATAACCTGCAATGCTTTACGCCCTCCAATAGACCCCATGCTTACATGATCCTCCTGGCCTAGTGAGGTAGGGATACTGTCTGCACTGGATGGAAAACATAGTCCCTTGTTCTCACTCGCAAGGGCGGCTGTAGTATACTGCAAAATCATATAACCGGAGTTGATACCAGTGTCTGCCATAAGTAATTTTGGCACCCCAGGACTGTTCCCTTCCAAGGCCAAATAGATACGCCGGTCGGAAATATTGCCTATTTCTGAAGCTGCCAAGCAGGCATAGTCTAAAGCCATGGCCAAGGGCTGCCCGTGAAAGTTACCACCGCTAATGGTTAGTTCTTCGTCAATGATTACGGGATTGTCCGTAACCGAGTTCAATTCTATCTCCAATAATTCCTTCAAATGAAGCCAAGCGTTTCTAGAGGCGCCATGTACTTGTGGAATACAGCGGATGGAGTATGGGTCCTGTACCCGTTCACAGTCAATATGGTCTTCCATAATTTCCGATCCTTTCAGCAAACGTTTTACGCGCTTGGCCACATGAATGTTTCCCTTAAAAGGACGCAAGGCGTGTAATTCGTTATAAAAAGGTTTAACAGAGCCTTGCAGGCCTTCTATCATCATAGCACCGATGATATCTGCCTGAGATAATACGGAGTGTAATTTTTCTACCACTCGTACCGCATGGGCGGCAATGAATTGCGTGCCATTAATTAATGCAAGACCCTCTTTTGGACCTAATGTAAGTGGCGCCAGCCCGGTACGTTCAAAAAGTGCTTCCGTTGTAATGGTTTCTTTTTTATACCTCACTTTTCCTAAGCCTATTAAGGGTAGAAATAAATGGGAAAGTGGTGCTAAATCTCCCGATGCTCCAACAGAACCTTGCGATGGTACTATTGGAATAGCATCATTTTGAATATGCCAAAGGATGCGGTCCAAGGTGGTTTCCGATATTCCAGAATATCCTTTTGCAAGTGAATGGGCCTTCAAGATGAGCATCAGCTTCGCTATCGTGCTAGGTATAGGTTTTCCCACACCAACGCTGTGACTCTTTAGAATATTGGTTTGTAAGATGCTGGTTTCTGATTTTGATATTTTGGTCGTACACAAGGGGCCAAAACCGGTATTGATTCCGTAGACGGCATGTCCTTTGTCAACAATACGTTGTACAATTTCCCAACTCTTAATTACTTTTTCGCGAGTAGACTTTGATAGCTCAATCTTAATACGACCCTTTGCTATCTGCAGGGCAGTGCTAGCGGTAAGCCATTTTTCTCCTAATTTGAACGATTTTGATAGCGTATCCATCTAATTTGTTTTTGTTCTATAAAATTATCAATTAAGTTTGATAATTACCAATACCATTTTGGTGCATGATCAATAACTATGAGTAATCAAATAGAATTAAGACATCTCACCTATTTTTTGGCTGTAGCGGAAGAGCTACATTTTAGAAAGGCAGCAGAAAAATTATTTATATCACAACCTGGCTTAAGTAGGCAAATTAAGCAGATGGAAACCCTTTTGCAGGCAAAACTTTTTTTACGGAACAATAAAAAAGTTGAGCTAACCCCAGCAGGCCACTATTTGAAAAGTAGGGCGGAGGAAATCTTTATACTTTTAAAAGATACCAAGAGGGAGTTACAGCACATTGGAGATGGTGATACAGGCGAACTACGTATCGGTTTTTTAGGTTCTGCCATGCAGAATGTGATTCCTGAACTTTTGGTAGCCGTTAAGAATGAATATCCAAAAATAAAAACGTCCTTAGAAGAACGTTCTAATTTGGAACAGGTAGGTGCTGTATTAAATAATGAATTGGATATAGGCTTTGTTCGTTTGGACAGGGTTCCTGCAGATTTACATATGCAAACAGTGTTTGAAGACACCTTTTCTTTGGTTTTGCCTGAAAGTTACCCAATGTTAATTGGGGATTACAGAGGAATGGAGCGCTTTGCAGCCGATGATTTTATATTGTTTAGTCAGGATTATAGTCCCTATTACTATGATACTATTATTGGTATTTGTGCAGATGCAGGTTTTAAGCCCAAGGTATCCCATAAATCTGTTCACGCACATACTATTTTTAAATTGGTGGAAAATAAGTTGGGTATTGCCATTGTCCCCTCAGCATTGCAGGCAGGATTTCAAATGCGAGTAAAGTTTATTGCCTTAAAGGATGTGAAGCAACGTGCTTTGCTTTCTGTTATATGGAAGAAGGAAAACGCTAATCCTGTGTTAAAAAATTGTATGGATTTACTTTTAAACGCATCTTCAGACAAAAGAAAATAATATAGTATGATTTTTGATTTAATAAAAAATAGACGTTCTGTTTTTCCTGCACAATATATAGATAAGCGAATACTAAAGAAGGACATCGAAAAAATCCTAGAAGCTGCAAATTGGGCCCCCAATCATAAAAAAACAGAACCTTGGCGCTTTAAAGTGATACAAGGCGAAAAGCGAGCGGAACTTGGTGCGTTTTTATCCAATACCTATATAGATACTACCCCAAAACCAAAACAGCTTAAATCTCAAAAACTTATTGAAAATCCTAAGAAGGCTGGCGCTATCATTGCTATTTGCATGCAGCGCGACCCTATGGAATCTGTCCCCGAATGGGAGGAAATTGCAGCTACAGCAATGGCAGTGCAAAATATGTGGCTCTGTTGCACGGAAATGGGAATTGGTTGTTACTGGAGTTCTCCGGGACTGATAACCTATATGGACGAATTTCTGCCCATGAACGAAGGTGAAAAATGTCTAGGCTTTTTTTATATGGGTCATTTCGAAGATGAACTTATGGAGCAGAAAAGAAAACCAATAGCAGAAAAAGTTGTTTGGATGTAAGCAGAGAAATATAAGCCTTTGGGGATTTCGTCCTAAGGTCTAATCCTTTATAAATGTAAAACTGCCACCACCTTGTTTTAAGGTCATGCTATTTTTTATAGGTTGAAATTCTAATTGCAAGCCTGCTGCTGAAAATTCAAAAATATCCTGCTCCTTGGCATCTAGTGGAAATGCAGATTGCCCCGTAGCTTGACCATACAGTGTGCCGTTATTTTGTGTGATGGTCATTTTTAAAGGGATTTGTTCACTGGAGTAGACTCCTATGTATTTTTCTAGTTCTTCTGGGGTTATCTGAATTGTTTTGAAACTTGGAATCTCGAATGGTTTACCATAAAAAGCACTTAAACCTGCGATGATAAAATCATTGTTGCTATATCTGTGTCCGTTGGATGTCAAAGCAATAGAAAGTTCGTCCTCAGGAAAATAATAGGCTACAGACGAAAAACCGTCTATACCGCCTGTATGTCCGTAACCTCTCTTTTTATAAAAGGGAACTTGAAACATACCCATACCATAGCCATCTTTTATGCTTGTCATCATATCAAGGCTTTCTTTAGAAATGATGTCCCCATCAAATAGCGCTTTCATAAACCGGTTGAGGTCCGTTGGGTTGGAGACGATTGCTCCTGCTCCTAAAGGAACGGACATATCTGTCTCTGGCTGTTTCTCCCATTTTTTTATATATTGAAACGAATTAGCTTCATTATTCTCAATACTGATTTTACCGCCAAAATAAGTGCTAGTTAGTTGTAATGGAATTGTGATTTTTTTTGCAATTAATTCGGCGTATGATTCTTTAAATACAGTCTCTAAAATAAACGTTAGTAATACGTAGTTAGCGTTGCTGTACTCCGCTTTAGATCCAGGTTCAAAAATACTGCCGCCTTTGGCAATAATATCTATAAGTTCTTTTCTTGTTTTTTTATTTGTATTCCAGTAGAGATAAGCAGGGTTATTGGTGAAATTATAAATACCACTTCTATGGTTTAGTAAGTTTCCTAGCGTAATAGTCTTTGCATTGGGGACGGATGGAAAATATGCAACTATAGTGTCATCTAAAGCTAGTTTACCCTCTTCAATTGCTTTAAAAATTAGAGATGCCGTAAATATTTTGGAAATGGAACCGATGCGAAATTTGGTTTTTGTGTTCGATTTTTTTTGCGAAAATACATCGGCATACCCTACAGCGTTAGCGTAAATGGATTGTCCTTTATGTGATAGTGCCAAGCTACCCATAAAGCGGTCATTTTGTTCCAATACTAAGAATAAACTATCTAGTTTGGTAGCTACCACATCTTGTGCTGAAACACTGTGTATTGTGTAAATGCCTAAGATGGTAACTAGTAGGATTCTTTTCATTTTTCTTATGATATAAAAGGGTATTTACGGTACACTAGTTCTACTTAAAGTAGGGAAAAAGTGCTGCTTTATATTCCCAAGCTTTGGCAATAAAAAACCCCAGATAGACTATGGTAACCATGAATTTTAAAAAAGTTCCGGTTAAAAAACCTAAGAACGAGCCAAATGCTGCCTTTGTAGCGGTTTTTTTATCTGCCTTGTTCAATAATTCGCCAACGAGTGCTCCTACAAATGGCCAAATGATAATTCCTAAAGGCCCTAAAATAGGAAAAAAAAGTGCTACTAAAAGCCCGATTGTGGTACCTATCATTCCCGCTTTAGTGCCCCCAAATTTTTTGGTTCCAATAGCCGGAATAATGTAATCGAGGGCAAAAACAAGTATAGCGATGACTAAGGTAGTACCAAGTACCCACCAATTATCAGGTACGGCTTTGGTAAGATACAGTAGTAAAAGCCCAATCCAACTAATAGAAGGTCCTGGTAAAACAGGCAAAAAACTCCCTAAAAGGCCTATGAGCATAAATAGGAAACCAATAATTAATAAGGCTATATCCATTTGAGAGTCTTTTTATATTGGTCTAATATAGGCATGTTTTGTTACAGCTGTATACCTCGAAGCTTTTTTGAGGGAAACCAAAAAGTGGTTAAAATAGTTTTTTAACTAAGAAATTAGTTTAAACTAAATATTTAGTTATATTTGTTTCAGGGATAAACTAAAAAATTAGTTGAAAACAGATTCCAACCTTACTGAAACAAGTTTAGCACTGGTTCGGAGATAATATTAAAAAGTATATTCATGAAGCAATTAACAAAGGCCGAAGAAGAAGTAATGCAGGTGTTATGGTACTTGGAAAAATGCAACGTTGCAGCAGTAATCGATGAGCTTCCGGCACCCAAACCAGCTTATAATACCGTGTCTACCATAGTGCGTATTTTGGAGGATAAAGGCTTTGTAGGTCATGAAAAGGAGGGGAGAGGATATCTTTATTTCCCCCTGGTACAGAAGGCTGACTATAGTAACCAGAGCATCAACAAGTTGGTAGATGGCTATTTTCAAGGTTCTTTTAAGAGTATGGTCTCTTTCTTTATGAAAAAGAACGATATGAGCCTTACGGAATTGGAATCTATCCTTAAAGAAATAGAAAAACAAGAAAAGCCATGATACAATACATCTTAGAATGCATAGCCTTTCAGCTAGCCTTCCTTATCATTTATGATTTTTTCTTAAAGCGGGAAACTTTCTTTCAATGGAACAGGGTGTATTTGATAGGAACCTATGTGTTGTCCTTGGTTTTGCCATGGATAAAAATAGAAGCTTTAAAAACTTCGGTTCCGGAGAATTACTATGTGTATCCAGAATTTTTACTGGAAACTAATATTGCAGTAGTGGCTACTGGGACAGAAAACACTCCAATAATTAACCTTACTTGGCAGGAAGGAATTTTGTATAGTGGTATGCTATTGGCAGCGTTCTATTTTGGATATAAGTTGTACCAATTATACAGACTCAGCAGACTGGGAAGCGTGGAACGATTTCCAAATTTCACGCGTATAGTTATTAAGAACAGTGAACTGGCTTTTTCCTTTTTCAGGTCCATTTTCCTAGGTGATAAGATACTTGACAGGGAACACGGGAGCATTATTAAACACGAATTGGTGCATATAGAGCAGCGGCACTCTTTAGATCTCCTGTTTTTTGAACTGATGCGTATTGTAGGCTGGTTTAATCCCTTGGTCTATGTATACCAAAATAGAATAGCTGAACTACATGAGTTCATTGCTGATGCCCAAGTACCCAAAACGGAACGCCAAGCGCACTACAACCTCTTACTGTCCCAAGTGTTCCAGACCCAAAATATTTCATTTGTCAATCACTTTTTTAAATCGTCATTAATCAAAAAACGAATCGTTATGTTACAAAAATCAAAATCTAAGAATATTTTTCAGTTGAAGTATTTGTTGTTGTTGCCTTTGGTGTTCGGAATGCTTGCTTATTCTTCTACTTCTTTGGTAATTAATCCCGAAACTTCAAATGAATTCAATCGCTCTGAACCTGATGATATACTCATAGCGCAATTGAAGGGGAAAATCGATAAAAACATACAAGAGCAAGGCTCCATTTCTAATGTTTTTCTTAGTTCTGAACTTCCTGCTCAATATAAAGCATCGGGGAAATTGACTAAAGAGGAATTTTTTGAGTATAAACTTCTTCACAAGGAATATGTTATTGAATTGCTCACCGTTACGTATCCTTTGCTTGGAGAAAAGGTGTCAGAAGAAATGGTAAGCGAATATCAGGACTTGCCTCTTCCTACTTCAAAGGCCTATGCTCAATATTTAGAAAGTTTGGATGCGGAATCTACAACGAAGAGCAAATCAAATCTATTGGGCGTAATTTCATTTGCTGAAGTAGAAAATGTACCTGTATTTCCAGGTTGCGAGAACGACGATGATAAACGAGGGTGTTTTTATGAAGCTATGCGGCAACATATTCGCAAAAATTTTAAGTATCCCAAAGAAGCTCAGGAAAAAGGGATTCAGGGCCGAGTAAATACGATGTTCATTATAAATGAGCAAGGTAAAATCATAGATGTCAAATATCGTGGACCGGACACTTTGTTGACGAATGAAGCAGAACGTATTATCTCTCGTTTGCCTCAGATGCAGCCAGGAGAACATAAAGGAAAAAAAGTAAAAGTTACTTTTTCCATACCTATAACCTTTAAGTTAAATTCCAAGGGTCCAACGCAAACTATAAACTATGATAATGCCAGTGATGTTCCATTCGCCGTGATTGATGAAATACCTGTATTTCCGGGTTGTGAAGGCGTTGAAGATAAAAGGGCCTGTTTTAATGAAATGATGCAAAAACATATTTCTAAAAACTTCAATTATCCTCAAGAAGCCCAAGAAAAAGGAATTCAAGGCCGGGTTAATCTTATGTTTGTTATTGGCAAAGATGGCGTTGTTAAGAATTTAAGGATGAGAGGTCCTGACAAATTATTGGAAGGGGAAGCTAAACGTATTATTGATCTCCTGCCAAACATGAA
>CAZDOW010000029.1:5830-17320 GCA_964507115.1 uncultured Maribacter sp. | reverse complement strand
AAAACCAATAAAGCGTTTGCGGCCCAAGAACTATTTGAAGTTTTGACCGTAAATAATCCTGCCAATCCGGAGTACCACTACCAGCTTGGAGAATCCATACGGGCACGAGACGATATGGATAAAAGCATACAACATTACAAACAGGCTATCGTAGTTGATAGTACCCATTTAAGAAGTCTTTTTCAGCTCTCCAAGTATTATTTAGTAAAGCGGGAAACGGATTCTGTCATTACCTATACTAATCAAGGGCTTGAATTTTATCCAGAGGATGTTGCACTCCTTAATCTAAAGGCTTTGGCCTATTTTAATAATGCGAAATTCAGTAAAGCAATACCCTTGTTTGAACAGCTTTTGGTTTTGGGAGAACGTAAAACATATCTTTTTATGAAGTTGGGCATGGCGTATTTTAAGACTTGGGAACTAGATAAAGCCAAAGAGATGTATGCCGAAGCGCTTATTTTAGAAGATGATAATGCAGCTGCTTATTTTGAGTTGGGCCAAGTCTATTTAAAAAATAGACAGTTGGACAGTGCGGAAATCTCAATTAAAAAGGCGGTGGAGGTACAAATCCCATTTTTGGCAGAGGAATACGAAACCTTGGCTGGTATAGAAAGAAAAAAAGAGAACCTTAAAGGTGCTTTTGATTACTATACCTTGGCGCATAAGGAGGACCCTGAATTGCCTAGACTGTATTGGCAGGTATGTGCATTGTATGATCAGCTGTACAAGGACCCAGCCAAGAAATTGGCCAATTACGAAAGGTTTGTGAATCAGTACGGAACGGAGCAGCCCTATTTATCTGAAATGGTTCAAAAAAGGATTTCTGAACTAAAGGAACAAATACATTATGCTAAGGAGCCAACTGATTAAAAATTCGTAATTTTCCCATACAATTTGCACCATGGGGCGTTTTTTTATCGTTTTGGTTTTTTTAAGTCTCGGTTCCTGTAATTTCTTTGAATCCAAGGAAAAAAGAACCCAAGAACTTATTGATTCCGAACTCAGTGAAATTGATTGGAATTCCATTGATACCTACCCGCTCTTTTTAGCGTGTGATGAGACCGTATCAAAAGAATTACAACGGCAGTGCTTTGAAGAAAAATTGACTGCCCACTTTGAGACGACCTTGAACGATTTTGAATTTATAGTAGATTCCGATGAAAACCCTACGGTAGCTGTTATCTTTGTTATAGATGCCCATGGGGATATCGATATCTTGGATATAGAAAGAGACCGATTTATTTTAAAGCAAATGCCGGAATTTGACGGTATTGTAATTCAAAGTCTTAAGACGGTGCCAGAAATTGCACCGGCCTTAAAAAGAGGTATTCCGGTAAGCACAAAATTTAGAATTCCTATTAAGTTAAATACCAAGTAAAAAAGATTGGCACACGAGAAAATTATATTAGGCATAGACCCTGGCACAACCATTATGGGCTTTGGCCTAATAAAAGTGGTGGGTAAAAAAATGGAATTTGTTCAAATGAATGAGCTTCTCCTGCAGAAGTATAAAGATCCATACACCAAATTAAAACTCATTTTTGAACGTACCATAGAACTCATAGACACCTATCACCCAGATGAAATTGCGATTGAGGCCCCATTTTTTGGTAAGAATGTACAGTCTATGCTTAAACTGGGCCGTGCACAAGGCGTTGCTATGGCTGCCGGACTCTCTCGTCAAATTCCCATAACGGAATATCTGCCAAAAAAAATCAAAATGGCCATTACTGGAAATGGTAACGCCAGTAAGGAACAAGTCGCCAAAATGCTACAAAGCGTATTAGGACTGAAAACCCTTCCGAAAAACCTGGACAGCACCGACGGACTCGCAGCAGCAGTCTGCCATTTCTATAACGAAGGCCGTATTGAGGTGGGTAAAGGGTATACGGGATGGGATGCATTTGTAAAGCAAAATGAAAAGAGAGTTGATAAAGTAAAAAGTAAGAAGTAGGAGGTTTTAGTAGCAGTCATCAGTAGCAGTCATCAGTAGCAGTTTGCAGTGTAATAAATTATATTTACCTAGAGTAATGAGGCATTGATTTTCTCTTCATACTAATAAAATTATACTACTATGAGTTTTCGAGATTTAGTGGCTTATAAAAAATCGTTTGCGCTTGCAATGAAGATATTCGAACTTTCTAAATCTTTCCCCAATGAGGAGAAGTACTCTTTAACCGATCAAATAAGAAGATCTTCGCGCAGCGTTAATGCAAATATTTCCGAAGCTTACAGAAAGAGAAGATATCCTAAACATTTCATCAGTAAACTAACCTATAGTGATGCCGAAAATGCGGAAACCCAAACTTGGTTGCAGTTTGGTAAAGAATGTCGCTACTTTGGAATGGATGTTTTTGAAGAACTCAATCGCGAGAGCGAAGAAGTAGGTAGGCTGATAAATTATATGATACATAATTCGGCAAAGTTTGGCGTTAGGGAAGAATAACTAACTATTGCAACTGAAAACTGCTAACTGAAAACTAAAAAATGTCCGGAATCTACATCCACATCCCTTTTTGCAAACAAGCTTGTCACTATTGCGATTTTCATTTTTCTACATCCATGGGAAAGAAAGAGGCGATGGTGTTGGCTTTGTGTGCAGAGTTGGAGCTGCGTAAGGAGGAGTTTGCTGAAACTATAGTGGAAACCATTTATTTTGGTGGTGGAACACCATCAGTTTTGAACACAACGGAATTAGAGCAGCTGATAGCTGCGGTATACGAAAACTATCAGGTAGTTAACCAGCCGGAAATCACTCTGGAAGCCAATCCGGACGATCTTACACCTGAGAAGATTTTACAACTTTCAGAAAGTCCTATCAATAGATTAAGTATTGGTATACAGTCTTTCTTTGAGGAAGATTTAACCTTGATGAATCGGGCTCATTCTTCCGAAGAGGCAATAGCATCCCTTTCTTTGGCGACCCAATATTTTGATAATATTTCTATTGACTTAATTTATGGTATGCCTAACATGAGTCTATCGCGGTGGAAAGCCAATATAGAAAAAGCCTTATCCTTTAATATTCCCCATATTTCTAGCTATGTACTTACTGTAGAGCCTAAAACGGCATTGTTCGATTTTGTTAAAAAAGGCTTGGTAAAACCTGCAGAAGATGAAGTGGCACAAGCACATTTTGATATTTTAAACGAAATACTCATAGATGCCGGATATTCATGCTATGAGATTTCCAGTTTCGGGAAGCCTGGTTATTTTTCCAAGAATAACTCTGCCTATTGGCAACAGAAAAAATATATAGGAATAGGGCCGTCCGCACATTCTTTTGATGGCGATAGCCGGGGATGGAATATCAATAACAATCCAAAATATATAAAGTCGATTAACAACGGTATCCTACCCATGGAAACGGAGGTACTTTCAACAACCGATAAGTACAATGAATATGTTATGACGGGACTTCGCACCGTTTGGGGCGTTTCGTTAGGTAAGGTACAATCTGAATTTGGGGAGAAATACAAGGAATACCTAATGCACCAAGCCGATAAATTTATTGAGCAACATTTATTGTATTTGGATGGAGATACGCTTTTAGCCACCAAAAAAGGTAAGTTCTTGGCCGATGGGATTGCTTCAGACCTTTTCATGATTAAATTAAAGTAAATTTGAACAAGACAGACTACCATGAAGACTATTATAAACCACAATAAAAAAGAATATAAAATAAATCTATCCGAACCCTTGGACATATCCATGCCCTTGCGTGGCGATGCCTCCAACGTAAACGCTTGGTATGTGAAGCATCCACAAATTGCACCCCATACGGAAGGTGATTTTGTGGGTAGTATAGAAAAAGGCGCAACGACTAACTTTAATAATATTTGGTTTAATCCACATGCACACGGTACGCATACAGAATGTGTGGGGCATATTACCCAGGAGTTTAACTCTATAAACAAGAGTCTACAACAGTTTTTCTTTTTAGCGGAGCTTATTACAATTGCGCCCGGAAAAAGGGGTGACGATTTTGTAATGACTAAAAAGCAGTTGCAAAATGCTATTGGCGATAGAAAGATGGAGGCACTAGTAATACGAACCTTGCCGAATACGAAATCTAAGCTATCTAGGCAGTATGCATATACGAATCCGCCTTATTTAGAGGAGGAAGCCGTAACGTTTTTAGTGGAAATAGGCGTGCAGCATTTATTAATAGATTTGCCCTCTGTAGATAAGGAGAAGGACGATGGAGCTCTTTTGGCACATAAGGCATTTTGGAATTTTAATGGGAAAATTCGTTCAAAAGCCACAATTACAGAGTTTATATACGTCTCCAATTCAGTTGCTGACGGCAGCTATTTTTTAAACCTACAAGTAGCACCTTTTGAGAACGATGCTAGCCCCAGTAGGCCTGTATTATATAAAATAAAGGGTTGATTTTTCACTTTCTTAGTAACTTTACCATATGGATAGTATATTCGAATTGTTTCTTGGGCTCATTTTAGGGGCCATTATTATGTACTGGTTATTTTCCTTTTTTAGTAGGAAAAAGAACAAGGAGTTAACCACCCATCAATCTACCGTACTGTTAGAGAAAATAAAAAGTGTCTGCAAACTAATATCGATTGAAGGTGATTTTGCAGAAATCTATAAGTACGAGAATACCAGAGAACGTTTTTTAAGTCTGGTGAGTAGCAAGAAAAAGGCCTTGATTGTTATTAAAGCAAAGGCCCAAATTGGCTATGACTTAAAGAAGATACTAATGCATGCCGATGATGTGAAAAAGAAAATTATCTTAACTAGTTTTCCAGAACCCGAGGTCTTGTCTATTCAGCCAGAACTGGACTTCTATGACATCAAAAATGGCATGTTCAATAGCTTTACCCCAGACGACCTTACCACACTGAACCAAGAGGCCAAAAAACATATTCTGGAGAAAATTCCTGAAAGTGGACTCATGGAAACAGCCAGAAAAGAAGGGTTGCATACGGTGCTAATCATAGAGAAAATTGTGGAAACCATTGGTTGGGAGCTAGATTATTCAGCGTTAAACATTACCGAAAAGCAAAAGGAGTTTTTGGAAAAATAGGGTTCGCAGCAAAGCATAGTTTAGATAAAAAATCAATTTAAAAAACAGTAGATGAAAATCGTTATAACTTTAGTGTTTTTAATGACAATAGGAACGGCCTTGGGCCAAACAAGTGAACATATGAACGAATTTGATTCCAATTTTGCACATACCGTCTATTTCTGGTTAAAAAACCCTGATAGTCCTGCGGATAGAAAAGCCTTTGAGACATCGCTTCAAACCTTTTTGGATACGTCTGCCTTTGCCAAAACTAAGTTTATAGGAAAGCCGCCTAGGGCTAGTAGAGATGTAGTGGACGGTTCCTTTACGTATTCTCTAATTGTGACTTTTGAATCGGCGGAAGCGCAAAAAGAGTATCAGGATGAACCACCGCACAAAAAATTTGTGGAGGAGTCCAGTGGATTATGGACAAAAGTTATCGTCTATGATTCAACAGGTATCTAATTCTAATGATATCCTTTAGACAAGCTGGCAAAGAAGATTACGGTAACATTGCTACGTTACATGCAACGAGCTGGCAAGAGAATTATCGAGGTTGCTTTAGTAATCATTTTTTAGATCATGAGGTGCTTCCAGAGCAACTAGCACTTTGGAAAGAACGATGTTTAAATCCGTCAGAGAAGCAATACATTGTTATTGCAGAAGAAGATGGAATACTATTAGGATTTTGTTGCGCTTATGTAAACGAAAGCCTCCTCTATGGTGCATATTTAGATAATCTTCATGTGAGTTCCATGGCTAACGGTAGGGGCTTAGGAACCTTATTGATGAAAAGAATCATCAATGAAATCAGGTCTTGTTCTGGGTCGGATACATTGTATTTGTGGGTTTTGGACACAAATGAAGCGGCTATTAAATTTTATGACAAATTAAAAGGGAGAAGAGAAAAACCTATAAAAGCAAATGACATTGGGGATACCGAGTTTTTAAAAATTAGATATGTCTGGGATAGTTTGGTACAGCTAGAAGAATGCATCAATTACAAATTAGAACAGTATGAACATAGAAGAATTTAGAGATTATTGCCTTTCCAAAAAGGGGATAACGGAAGAATTTCCGTTTGATGCGGTCACGCTAGTTTTTAAAGTCATGGGAAAGATGTTCGCGCTTTGTGGTCTGGAACGAGTGCCTACGCAGGTAAACCTTAAATGTGATCCAGAACGTGCTATTGAACTGCGGGAAACCTATGATGCGGTTATAGAAGGCTGGCACATGAGTAAAGTCCATTGGAATACGGTACATATAGACCATTTGAACCCTAAACTAACCAAAGAGCTTATAGATCATTCCTACGATTTAGTAGTAGCGAAATTCACAAAAAAGTTGAAGGCAGAATTGGACGCACTCCCTTAAGTCCCTTATCCATATCTTTGCGCTTTAATTGCAAAATTGTACTTCTAAAATGCAGGATGCCGCTTCTTTTTATACTACTGAAATTCAAAAATATACTTCGGAACTTTCCAAGTTAAAAGGACAATTATTTGCATCAAGCATGGTGCGCTTGTTTGCCTTTTTGGCCGCTATCCTTTGTATGTATTTCTTTTATGGCAATACCAAATTGGTCGCCGCTACTATTTTGGTGACTATAGTCGCTTTTTTGTATTTAGTTTCTAGACATAGTAATCTTCAAAATAAGCGAGACAAGCTAAAAGAGCTTATTCGTATTAATGAAATAGAGGTACAGGTTTTACAACGCAATTTTCACTCCTTGCCCGATGGTGAAACATACAAAGACCCCTTACATTTTTATAGTCAGGATATAGACCTGTTTGGTAAAGGTTCTTTTTTTCAATATATCAATAGAACAGCATTGCCGAAAGGGAGTGATACTTTGGCAGCAACGCTAACGGAAAATAGTATTGATGGGATACTTAAAAAGCAAGAAAGTATTGCGGAGCTGGCCAAGTTTCCGGAATGGCGACAGGATTTTTCAGCAACGGCCGCATTGGCAAAAACCGAGACAGCTACGCATAGTATTGTTTCTTGGTTAAAGTCATATACGCCCTTTGTACCCAAAGTTATGCGGTATGTGCCTTGGCTGTTTTCAGGTGTTTCTGTGGTCTTAGTAACCTTGTATTTTTTAGATGTCATATGGGAGTCGGTATTGCTGTATTGGTTAATGTTCGGCTTAGTGATAACCGGATTGTTTTCTAAAAAAATTATGAAGTTGGGTCTGGCAACTGCCAAGATTCAGTCAACGTTTCAGCAGTACAATCAACTATTAACATTGATTGAGGAAAAGGAGTTTACTTCAGAAGTCTTGCGTTCTAAAAAGGAGCAAATTTTGAGTCAGGGAAGAAAAACCTCCTTAGTCCTGGCAGATTTTTCTAAACTTCTATCTAGTTTGGATCAAAACAATAATGTAATCTTTCTCATTTTTGGGAACGGATTTTTTCTCCGTGGTCTCGCTACGTGTCTGAAAATTGAAAATTGGATTAAGGATCATGGCGCATCTGTGGAACAGTGGTTTAACGTTATAGCCTATTTTGATGCCCAGAATAGCCTAGGAAATTTTGTATTCAACCATCCTAATTATAACTTTCCATCTATTGTTAGTAACGCAACAGCTTTAAAATCTGAAAAGGCAGGGCATCCGCTCTTAGATCCGCTAAAAAGTGTTTTGAATGATTTCGAAATTAAAAATGAAGAATTTTTCATAATTACCGGTGCTAATATGGCGGGTAAGAGTACCTTTTTACGTACCGTTTCCTTACAAATTGTTATGGCTAATGCAGGCTTGCCCGTTTGTGCAGCCGGTTTAATCTATAACCCTATAAAACTGATTACAAGTATGCGTACTACGGATTCACTTACAGATGACGAGTCGTATTTCTTTTCGGAGTTAAAACGATTAAAGTTTATTGTAGATGAAATTCAGCATGATCGCTATTTCATTGTTTTGGACGAAATACTAAAAGGAACCAATAGCACAGATAAGGCTAAAGGTTCCCGAAAATTCGTAGAACGTTTAGTAGCCTCAAAAGCTACAGGGATTATTGCTACCCATGACTTAAGTCTCTGTGAGGTAGCTAAAGAATTGCCAGAAGTTAGAAACCATTATTTTGATGCAGAAATTATAGCTGATGAATTGCATTTTGATTACACGTTTAAGGATGGTATTTGTCAGAACATGAATGCGTCTTTCCTATTAAAAAAGATGGGGATAGTAGATTAGGGAAAAGAAAGAACATGAAGTAGGGGTATTGCTTTTAAGCTTAAACGTTAAACTATGGATTCATTAACTCAGATTGTTTTAGGCGCATCGGTAGGGGAAGCGGTTCTAGGAAAGAAGGTGGGGAATAAAGCCATGTTGTACGGAGCTATTGCAGGTACTATTCCCGATTTGGATGTGCTTGCGAGATATATGGTAGATACGGTTACTGCAACAGAATGGCATCGTGGTTTTAGTCATTCTATTCTTTTTTCGCTACTTTTTGCTCCTTTATTTGGTTGGTTGGTTTGGAAACTGAATCGTACATCTGAAGCTACTTGGCGTGATTGGTCTCTGCTTTTCTTTTGGGGTTTGTTTACACATCCCATTCTAGATGCGTTTACGACGTGGGGCACACAGTTGTTTTGGCCGCTAAAAACCAGATTAGCCTTTCAGAGTATTTTTGTCATAGACCCTTTTTACACCTTGCCTTTTTTGTTCTTATTGATTTTGGTGCTATTTCAAAAGCGTACTTCTGTAAAACGGAGACGTTACAATCGTTTAGGCTTGATTATCAGCACGTCCTATTTGGTATTGACCTTGGTATTGAAAGGTATATCCTATCGTGCCTTTACCAATGGTCTTGAGCATCAGGGAATAGCATATACTGATATATCTGTGAGGCCATCGCCCTTTAATACCATCTTATGGGCGGCTAATATAGATACCAAGGATTCATACCTTATTGCAAATTATTCTTTTTTCGATAGTCAAGAAATCCGTTTTGTATCCTATCCTAAGAATCATGAGCTTCTTGGCTCTTTAATAGCATCGGATAAAATAGAGCGTCTTATCGCTATCAGCGAGGGTTGGTATACCATAACCGAGAAAGAGGGGGTGCTTTATTTTAATGATTTACGCTTTGGCCCTCTAAGTCTAGATTCCAAAGAATCCAAATTTGCGTTCAGTTATGAATTAGATGAAGCTAATGGAGCCCTCCTAGTTAAGGAAACTCCAAAATTCCGCACAGATGCGGAGAAACTACTATCCCTTCTTTGGAAAAGAATTTGGGGAAATTAGTTGAGGTTGCCTGCTTGTCTTATACTTTTAATGCAGTCTAATAACAAGTAAGCCTAAACTATTTTAACCCTTTAACTTGAATATCGTGAAAGGTGTCTGCTTGAAGACGAAGTAGTTCCTCTGCCTTTTTCTTTTTGTATCCGTATAGCTCTTCCTCACCTTTTAGATCCTCATAAATCTTTTGGTTGATATCGTTATCGGTAGACACTATGAGTTCTCGTTGTGCCACTTTTTGAGCCACCCAAGAGGCTAAAATACTTTCAGCTTCCTCCAGTTTTATATCATACTCTCCCTTTGGCGCTAGTAATTTGGCAATTATGGGCGAAGTCTCAATCGCTAGGAATAGCAAAAAAATAAAGAACGAAGGAAACCATGGTAGTTCTCCCAGCGCTGTAATACGTGCCATAAGTCCGTCAAATCCATCTATTATTGGTTGGGAGTTTTGTACTACAGTGGCATATTCCGTGTCCAAGTTTGCAATTTGGATTTCCAATCCACTAATTTTTTCAGCATTGGCAGTTTTTAAGTTTTGGAGGTCGGCCAATGCCGCATCGTGTTTTTGGCGTTTTTCTTCATACACTGGACCTTTTCCCAATAGCTTTGTGCCAGCAGTACCTTCCGCTTCGGAAATATAGGTGTCGTATAATGCGTTGGTCTCTGCCTCTTTGGTAACTACTTCGCTTTTTAATGTAGTTATCTTTTGGTTGAGTTCGTCAACTTTAGGGGTGTATTGTAAGGCTAATTGTTCTTTATTGGCTAGGGTAAGCTCGTTTTTCTGTTCTAGTAATACTTGATTGATTTCTTTTTCAAATATTTTCATTTCCAAAGGTTTGGAAATTACCACGGCAATAATAATAGCTAAAATAATACGGGGTGTAGCTTGTAGTAGTTCACTTTTTATACTATCTCTTTTCTTAATGGTAGAAACGATAAAGCGGTCTAAGTTAAAGATAAGGAGTCCCCAGATTGCTCCAAAGAATACAGCCGCATATACATTGTCAAAAACGGTAAATAAGGCATAACTGCTGGCAATAAGCGCCATAACAGCGGTAAAGAAAACCGTAGCACCAATACCGGCATACTTGTTTTGTTCCCCTTTGGAACAGGTTTCTAAAAGCTCGGAATCTGCTCCCGAACATAGAATAAAAAAGCGTTGTAACATGATTAATTATTTTTTGATTGATGATGAACTTACCTGTTAGAACGCAGTTTATGTCTAATTGTTACACAAAAGCATTCATTTTGAATGCTTTTTTTTGATAAGTGACTATTTATACAATTGTGAGTCTCTATGAGAAGGTCTGTGAAATTGGAAATTCACCAGGAGTCTAAAGCGGACGAAGCAATCTTTTGAATGCATAGTGCTGTTCAAAAGATTGCTTCGATGCTGAAAGAGCTTCTTATAAGGCCTTTTGCTTATTAGTCTATAGAAATAGGAAATGCGGATATTCGTACTACAGGCCGTTTCCCCTTGGCAGTTCTGCTATCTATATTTAGGTCTTTATTATTTTTCAAAAGTGCGATGGCCTTATCTGAGGAAATGTTTTCACCTTCATAAAAGAATTGCGCCTCTTTTTTTGCCATTGCAATAACATGATCCAAAGGTGCCATGGGTGTTGGTGGAGTGGGAGGTGCTGGAATTGCATTGCCTTTCTCCGCTTTGTAAATTTTCACCTCTGGTTGTTTGTTGGTATAGGGTATGGTTTCAACCTTTATGTTTTTGTTGTTTTTAATAATTTTTAATCCTTCTTCCTCTGTTATCTTTTTTCCTTCAAAATAGAATTGTGCATTGTTTATGCCAAGTGCTTTTGTGTATGCTTGCAGATTTATTTCTTCAACAAAAGACGCTTGTGTGCTGTATCGATATACTTTAACAGTTTCTGCGCTGGTTTTTTGCTCTGGTCTGGGTGCTTCGTTGGCGGGCATAGGTTGCATGAAATGACCTTCCGATTTTGCTAAGTTGTAATAGATCACATATAACGCCATGGCCTCATTGTAAAGGTTCCACAGCTCTTGCTTAGTTCCTTTTTTATCACTTTTAAATTCAGCTACGGCTGTTTCATATTCCATATTCTTTTCTAGATACTTAGAAATCGATGTATTCAACTCTTTTGAATATGTTTTTTCACCTGCATCAATCGCTATTGCAGGCAAAGGCGGCGGAGTTGGTAGCGCATTATCCTTCGCTTGTAATTTATTCTCTGCTCTAGAATCA
>CAZDOW010000029.1:0-5730 GCA_964507115.1 uncultured Maribacter sp. | reverse complement strand
AGAATCACGATTTGCTGCAGTGCTTACTGTCCACGTGTTATTTTTACTAGTTACAGATTTGGGGCTTTTTGGCGGGGGTGGTGGTGGAATATTACTAGATGCACCTTTCGCTACTTTTGGTGCCCTTGGAGCTGGTGGTGGTTCTGGAAAATCTGGAAAAGGTTCGGCATCTGCCTTTTGTTTGTCAGACATTTTGGAGAAAAGATACCCTAGGCGTTCTACATCTTTTTTGTAAATTTTCATTTTGTTTTTAGACATACTGTTGTAGTGCTTGGCCAGCTTGTTGTATTCGGTCATTTCTTTCCGTGTGGCACTGTCTTGTGATGGTATGTGGGCTGGCGGAGCAATTTTTTTAATGTCAATGGTAGCTGTTCCGTAGTCTTTCAAAACCTGTGTAACTGTTTCAATAGATTTTTTTGGTGTGTCTGGTGCAATAAATATAATGGCTGCAACAATTGTTTCTCTTTGTTTCTTACTCAAATCGCTATTATATCTTTTAAGTACTGTGCCAAGTTCATCTAGTGTTACAATATTATTTTTAAAGAGTAATTGTCCATTTTTATTGATACGTATTTCGATTACTTCAGCAATGAGAACGATTTCCTCTTGTTTATTTTTAAGAAGGCATTCTGGAAAGGGTTGGCCTTTTGCCTTTTGCTCATTGGTCATTTGACTATAAATACGTTCTAAGATTTTAAGGTCTTTTAACGGAATTATTCGTTTGTCAATAGGTACCGCATTGTACTTTTTGGCTAAGGTGTTGTAGTTGTAAAAATTGTCTTGAGTATCATTTATTTGAATTGCATGCTCATCAAAGCTTATTCTATTGGCTTTTAGAATAATGCTTTCTGGTGAAATTTCAATCTGATCTTGATACTCACTTTTTGCCATTACCACTTCATCGGCAAAGACTTCAATACCCGTGATACCTGTTTTTTTGATTTCTTTTGATACCCTATTGATGAAATCCATATGAACCGTTTCTTTCGAGGTAATCTGAACCGTAGTTTCTTTTGAGGTATATGTATTTAAGAATTTTCGATTTAGTTTTTCGGATAGTCGATTTAAAGGAACAAGCTCCTCTTCCACTTTAATCTTTTCATTAGGGAAAAGTTCCAGTTGAACCGTTTGTATTGAGACTGGTTCTTTAGGTTTTAGTTTGGTTTGGCTAAACCCAAATAGTAGCATAGCCATTAGAGGTAATAGAAGTACGCTTCTAAATACAATAGCTTTTTTTGATGTTTTTGTTTTCATGATGTTAAATCGTTTTTTGATTGATGAATAATTGATGGCGTTTGCAATACTGGTGGATTGCTGTTTTTCAAAACTGTCATGTGATAAGTAAGACAGCAAAGTGTTTTGGTACATGGTCTGTGATATGCCCTTTTTAATAACAGCTTGATCCGCTAAGAACTCATGGTTGAGTTTTATGGATTTTTTTAGCAGATAAACAAAAGGGTTTACCCAGAAAATAACTTGGATTAATTCTACGAAAATGATATCGCAACTATGTTTTTGCCGTGCGTGCGTTTGTTCATGCAATAGCACTTCTTTAGGAATTTTGTTCGCCTCAAATTTTAGTTTATTCAGAAAAATATAGCTCAGAAACGTATGTGGTGGTAATGGTTCTTTTAGGAGGACATGGAAAAACTGTTGCCACTTTTGTTTGGGATTACCGTGTATTCTCCTAAGTATTTGAAAGAGATTTTTAAGGAATTTAATCCCGAAGAATGCTAAACCAATAAAGTAAACTGTCCATAGTATGGGCTCAATATCCAAGACATCAGCCTTCAGGGCAGGAGATATAACAATGGGTGTTGTTGTTATTTCGTTTGTTATATAGCTTTGCTCAGGGGCATATGTTATCGGGGATACTTCAACATATTCTGTAAATACGAGTGCAGGGATAATCAAGGCTGCTGCCAAGGATGCCAAAAGATATACGCGTTTGAATATGTGC
This sequence comes from uncultured Maribacter sp., assembly GCA_964507115.1. GTDB lineage: Bacteria > Bacteroidota > Bacteroidia > Flavobacteriales > Flavobacteriaceae > Maribacter. Next base: position 3,770 of record CAZDOW010000029.1, on the reverse strand, counting down.
ATATTCTCCTTTTCTAAAAACACTTTGTAGAAAAAGTAGAGAATGGCTAGGCAAGCCGTAAATTTTAGAAGGTAGATGACCATTATTATTTCTTTTGAATTTCGTTATCTATCAGTTTTTTCAATGCCTCCAATTCGGTTTTGCTCAAATTGGTTTCTTGGGTAAAGAAAGAGGCAAATTGCCCTGGACTGTCGTTAAAAAAGTTTTTAATGAGTCCGTTTACATGTTTAGCGAAGTAGTCCTTTTTTTTAACCAAGGGATAGTATTCCCTACTTCTACCTAAGCTTTCATAGCCTACAAAACCTTTGTCCGTCATTCTTTTTAATAGCGTAGCCACTGTTGTGGTTGCCGGCTTTGGTTCTGGATGCGCATCTAAAAGATCTTTCATGAACGCCTTTTTTAACTTCCAGATGATGTTCATGAGTTCTTCTTCAGATTTTGATAGCTGCATGTTCTAGGTATTTATTGTTTACTCTACAAACATAGAGTAAATATTTATATTCTACAAGTGTAGAGTATAAGTTTTATATCTCCTTATTAAAAAATAGATCATTTGCTGAGTTAAAAACCTATGTTTGTGATTCTAAAAACAAAAGGATATGAGTGTACTGGCAGAACTTAATAAAAGAAGCGGATCGCAATGTGAATTATGTGGCGCTACCAATGATTTGAAAGTGTATGAAGTGCCACCAGTAGGTATAAGAGGCGTAGATGAAAGTGTTTTAGGCTGTGACACCTGTGTTGGACAGATAGAAAATCCAGAGACTACAGATGCCAATCATTGGAGATGTTTAAATGATAGTATGTGGAGCGAAGTGGATGCAGTAAAAGTGGTTGCATGGCGCATGCTTTCTCGTTTAAAGTCAGAGGGTTGGTCTCAAGATTTGTTAGAAATGATGTACTTAGAAACGGAAACGCTAAACTGGGCTAAGGCAACTGGCGAGGGCGAAGAAGAGAGTGAAAAAATAATTCATAGAGACGTGAATGGGGTTATTTTACAGAATGGGGATAGTGTTGTACTTATAAAAGATTTAAAAATAAAAGGATCTAGCTTGGTTGCTAAGCAAGGAACTGCAGTCAGAAGAATTTCCTTAGACCGTGAAAATGCAGAATTTATTGAAGGGAAAGTGGGGCCTACACTTACGGTAATCATCACAAAGTATGTGAAAAAGCTTTAAGTACCCTTTCTTAGGTCAAAAAAAGATATTGATGCTTTACGCCAATAAATGCTTGGTTCTAAAACCGTAACCATAGGCGATTCATTGTTAGTTGCGTTTTCCGTTCAGGAAATTTCAAGTAGTGTTTCAAGTCTGTTTGAAAACGCGCAGATTGCTATCTAGACTTTCCATTACTTATTCAACGGTGCTTCATTGATCCAATGAAAGCCCCTAGATTTTAGTAGAAAACTTTCTAAATTTTTACGCTTAAGCATAATTTGGATAGTGTCATTTTCCAATATACCTTCTAGTTCTAAAAGGGAATTACTAGGATAGGTATACCTTAAATTATGCCTTACGGTGTCTTTGTTGCTAGCGTACATACTTATTTTTTGCGCAAGGGTGTCCAGCTTAAACTTAAAATTGCTTTTGTTGTCATCCATATATTTGACCATTGCCCTATTTTTTCGCTCTATAATTAAATAACGCCATCGCGTACTATCGGTGACTAGTGGTGGTATGGTGTCGTGATTTTTAATAACCTGAGTAGCTTCCCAGATACCATATAAATAGGGTTGGTTGTTTTCGTTTGATCTGCTTTGTTCCGTGGTATAACCAAATATGGTCCCAACAATTAAAAGTAATCCAAGGCCTATAATTTTAACCCAAAAGATAGTATTCGCATAACTTGTATCTTTTACTGGTGTGTAATATTGATGGACTTTAGTTGCCGAATTATTTAAAAATACCTGAACAAAGCGTGTACTATCTGTCATAAAGATAATACCGGCCATAACTATTAAATGGATAGAGAACAATTTCACAGGAATATCGAACATGAAATTCATCATGGCAACTTGTAACATCACCCCCATAATTATAAAAGCTCCGAGGGTTTGTGTTCGTTTGGGAATGAGCAAAAGGCCACCCAGAATTTCCATGAAACCTGCAAACATCCCAAACCCTTTAGAATAGCCCATATAGGTCCAGGCAAGTCCCATTGGCGAAAAGTCACCTAAGGGTTGTAGTAAGCGCACAAGGGAAGGCGAAGGGAACTGTACTTGAAATACTTTCACAAAGCCATATAGGAACATGGCGCAAATCAGTGATATCCTTAAAACGATTAAAAACCAATATAACAATTGATTGTATGCTTTTCTTCCTCGGTTTACTAGGGCCCACAGTACCGTAGCAAAAAGAGCCAAAATTATAGTTACAAAAAGCAAAACATAGGCGAAGGTATTATCTCCACTTCCAAAGCCATTTGCTACGAAAGTATAGTCAATACCAAGCATATTTTCCCCTATCCAGATGATTGGGGCTTCAAATAGTGATCCAAAGAAAATAAAGAAATGATAAAGTGAAAAATAGCAAAAGAGGAGTCTAAAGACCATTTTGGCTAAGCCGCTCCATTCTTCTTTATATTCTTGTGAAAATAACATGCAATTTATTTAGGCATCTTAAGTTCGGTAAAATACCTATAGAAATACGGAATGGTCTCAATTCCTTTCAAATAGTTCCAAACTCCAAAATGCTCGTTGGGGGAGTGTATGGCATCGCTATCCAATCCAAAGCCCATTAGAATGGTTTTGCTACCCAATTCTTGTTCAAACAAGGAAACAATAGGAATGCTCCCACCACTGCGCTGGGGAATCGGTTTTTTGCCAAAGGTAGTTTCGTATGCTTTTGAGGCTGCTTTATAGCCAATGGTGTCTATGGGCGTTACATAGCCTTGACCGCCATGGTGTGGTGTTACTTTTACGGTAACTCCTTTAGGTGCTATATTTTCAAAATGCGTTTTGAATAATTCTGTTATTTCTCTCCAATCTTGGTGCGGTACTAATCGCATAGATATTTTTGCAGAGGCTTTGCTTGCGATGACCGTTTTAGCACCTTCTCCGGTATACCCTCCCCAAATACCATTTACGTCCAAGGTAGGGCGTATGGCATTGCGCTCATTTGTAGAGTAGCCTTTTTCTCCGTAGACGGTATCTATGTCCAATGCCTTTTGATACGTAGCCAAGTTAAAGGGCGCTTTGGCCATTTCTGTACGTTCTTCTGTAGAAAGGTCTTCTACCTTATCGTAAAAACCGGGTATGGTAATATGATTGTTCTCATCGTGCATGGATGCAATCATTTTTGCAAGGATATTGATAGGATTTGCAACAGCACCACCGTACAGTCCAGAATGTAAATCTCTATTAGGTCCGGTAACCTCCACCTCTACATAACTTAAACCTCTGAGGCCGGTTGTAATAGACGGGATATCATTAGCAATCATCCCTGTATCAGAAATAAGGATGATATCATTGGCTAGTTTTTCTTTGTTTTCCGCAACATAGACCGCAAGGTTATTACTCCCTACTTCCTCTTCGCCCTCAATCATGAATTTAACATTACAAGGCAACTGATTGGTATTCACCATAAGTTCCATGGCTTTTACGTGCATGTACATCTGCCCTTTATCATCGCAGGCACCTCTAGCGAATATGGCTCCTTCTGGATGTAGTTCTGTTTTTTGTATTACGGGTTCAAACGGTGGCGAGTTCCACAAATCAATAGGATCTGGCGGTTGCACATCATAGTGACCGTATACCAAAATGGTAGGGAGGT
>CAZDOW010000028.1:19087-38465 GCA_964507115.1 uncultured Maribacter sp. | reverse complement strand
GTTTATTATCTAAAAGTAATAGATTGTAAACTTAAGCCGTATATAATTTATTGCTTGGTTCTCGCCTACTTACGAAAATCCTAACGGATTTTCTAGGTCAGTAAATATTTACTAAATTAGTTACTTAAAATACGCCACAAATCATACACAAAATCGTTGTAGCACATTTGACAAAAATGACGATAAAGAAAAAAATATTAATATGGAGCGGAATAATTTTAATAATTCTCGCTTTAGCTTATTACTTTCTTTTACCAAAACTACTGTTCTATAGTTTATCGACAGAACCAAGAAATGCGAAAATTGAGATAACGGAAACTCACTCAATTGGATGGTGGTCTAAACAAGAAGCTCTTACTGTAGATACTTTCGAAGTTGAGATAATTGACAGTAAGCTAAATTTGTTCAACAGTAAGTCTCTTATAAGTTACAGAATAAAAGGAAGCCTGACTTATAAAAACGGTTGGCGACCATCAATTAAAGAAATACATCTGTCTGAAAGATTTTTGACTCAAAAAAATGATTCTATTAATAATCTTGATGCTATAATTGAAATAACACCAATAATTGGAGCAGAAGATGATGAAAGTTATAACGGGGAAAAAATAGAGTTTGATATAACGAATGAGAAAACAATCAATTCTTTTCATTGGGGAAATAATCGATTAAGATTTAAATGCTTGGGGAAAATTAATGATATTGTACTGGCACAAAGTAAATAAGAACGTGCTACAATAACGCATATAAGCAATAGCTCTAATCATTCTCCGAAATGAAAATCAAACTTGAAAACAAACAAATTAAATAAAATCAACCAACGTGGGTGAGCTACTGCTCATACCCAATCCGTTGTGCATAATTATGAAAAAAACGATAACGATAATATTCTTCTTACTGAATTTAAACTTCATTTGTTTAGGACAAGACTATATCGAGTCAATAGATTTAAAGTTAACAAAGATTGATTACGAAACATATTATAAGAAAGCAGAACAAACTGGAGAATATGGATTTAGCAAAATTTTTCTTATTGATAAGAATGATAATCAAATAAAGGAATTCAGAATGAATCCTGAATTTTACTACAGTGATGGAATAGTTTATGAATCATCAGAGTTTGAATTTAAAAACGTTAAAAAAATAATCCGGATAGAATTAGCTTCCTGTGCTTGTTATTGTAACACATCAAAATATTATTGGCTAATCACAAATGAAAACAAGTGGATTGAATTGCCAATTATCGAAGAAGGAATTACTGATTTCGACTTAAAAAGGTTGGATTACGAATTCGATAGTAATTCTGATTCGATATTGCTGATCGAATATCAAGACCAAATGATTAAAGAAAATGATAACTCAAAATTTAAGCTAAAAAATAAATCTATTCTTAAAAGTTATGAATGGAACGGAATTAAACTAATTAAAAAATAACTATGCCCAACACCGGGTATCAGCAATAGCTCTAATCATTCTCCGAAATGAAAATCAAACTTAGAAATAAACCAACTAAATAAAATCAACCAACGTGGGTGAGCTACTGCTCATACCCAAAACGTTAGCACACATTTGGTCAACCTAACAATGACAATGCAACGTTAATAGAATCAGATGTTTCTTTTTTATTCGGACGAGTTTTGGAAACAACTCGAATACCATTATATAATGTGTAAAAAAGAGTTGCAAGGGACTTTAAATCATGTGTAGTTTTTAATTGACCACTTTCTTGACCTTTTTTAAGATAATTATAGAATACTTCCTCAAAATCTTGTTTGTTTTTTTCTAAAATTGTTAAAAGACTTTCATCGTTTGGAATAAGTTCTGTTGTAGTATTTACAACAAAGCAACCTTTGTTATCTTTATCAAGTACATCTTCTTGAATAGCATTATGAAAAAGTTCTGAAAATCCAATCTTTACATTCGGACGATTATCAAAAAAATGGATTACCCCTTCAAGATTTATATTACGGTAAAGTTCAAAAGATTTTCTAAAAAGTTGCTCTTTACCGCCAAAAGTATCATAAATACTTGCTCTATTAATACCCAAACAATTAACCAAATCTTGGACAGAAGTAGCTGAATATCCTTGTTTCCAGAACAAATTCATTGCTTTGGTCAAGACTTCATTTTTATCAAATAATTTTACTCTAGGCATAATAAAAAATGTGGAAGCGTTAAACGCTTCCACAAACATAATTTATTGGAACTATCATTCCAAATATGGATAAAAAAATTAACTCAAAAGTGGATTAATGTTAATTCCACCATCTATGTTGTACTCACTACCCGTAATGAATGAAGCATCATCAGATGCTAAAAAAGAAACAAGTTTAGCAATATCTTCAGGTTGACCAAAACGTTTTAAAGGAATACGATTTTGCATAGCTTCTGCAAATCCATTCAATTGTTCTTCGTCCATTCCTGTTTTACCGAAAATTGGTGTTGAAACCGGACCTGGGTTTACTGAATTTACACGAATTTTTCTCGGAGCCAATTCTGTTGCAGCAGTTCGAGTATAGGAATTCAAAGCAGCTTTAGATGCAGCATAAACTGCAGTATTAGGCATTCCTGTATAAGCATTTACAGAGGATAAGTTTATAATTGAAGCACCATCATTTAATATTGGGAGAAACTTTTCAGTTGTGAAAAATGCACCTTTAAAATTAATTCCCATTTGATGGTCAAACATTTCTTCACTTATTTGCCCGATTGGAGCAGCTTGAAAAATTCCTGCATTTACGAATAATACGTCAACTTTTCCAAAATCTGTTTTTACTTGTTCAACCAATTCCTCTATTGCTGAAATACTCTCAACATCTGCAACAATTCCTTTAACATCGAGTTCTTTAGCTGCCAATTGAACTTTATCCAAATTTCTTCCTGTTATTACAACAGTTGCACCTTGACTTTTTAATTCTTTGGCAGATGCATAACCAATCCCACTGTTACCACCAGTAACTACGGCAATTTTTCCATTTAATTTACTCATTTTATCAATTTTATATTTGTTAATTAATATTAGAACGTTCATTCCAAAATGCAAACATACATATACTGGAATGATTATTCCAAATAAAATATTAAATACTTTTGAAAAAATAAAACATGTGCTAACATCATCTATATTTCATAGGGCATTTGCGAGTAAATTGAAACTTTAAAACAATTAATAAGCTCCGCCAAAAATTTGTTTTGCCGTTTTATTAAGACAAAAATTTCAACCCCAAAGCCAAAGCTTTAGCTAATTAGTTAAACGAAAATATGTACTTTTAATCGCCCTACGAAAACATAGATTGGGCTTTGGCAACAAGCTAAAAAATGAAGATTAGTATTCTACTTTTGTTTACTTTGGCCATTTTTGCTTCGTGTAAAACGGAACGAAATAATCATTTTATTGAAATTCAGGGAAAGCAACAGCATGTTTTGACTTTAGGCAAAGGACAGCCAGTAATTGTCTTTATTAATGGTGGAGGAAGTGATTTGAAAGATTTTGAAGTAGTTCAAAAATCAATTTCTAAAATCACAAAAACTATTTCTTATGACAAACTGGGAGTTGGGCAATCAGAACTAACCGATTCTCCAAGAACACTCGAAAATGTATCAAGAGAACTAAAAGAATTATTGGAAAAAGAAGGAGTTATTGACGTTCCAATGATTTTTGTTGGTCACTCTATGGGAGGTTATGTTGCTCGTTATTATCTTCATCGCTATCCGAATAATTTGGAAGGACTAATACTCGTGGACCCTGGCAGCGAATTTCTTGAAGAGGAATTTAGAAAAGTTCAAACCGAAAAAGAAATTATGATTTCGGACAGTACACTTGCAGCGCAAATCAAGTTAATACCCAAAGGGTTTCAAATGGAGGTTAATGCCTATCCACTTCACGATTCAATACTAAGAACATTTTCACTCAAAACTGACGTTCCAATTACTTTGCTTGCGTCAAATAAATTTGACGGAGACGACCCGGCGGAAAAAAAACTAATCGAAATTCAGAAAAGGCTTTATCGTGATTTTCAATTAAAAATTCCTCAAACGAAACTTATTTCAACCGAAAAAAGTGGTCATTTCATACAAAAAGAAGAACCGGAATTAGTAATCAAGGCAATAAAAAAAATGATTAGTGAAGTGGAATAAAAACTGTAAGCATTGTGGAGAATGGTTGGAAAACAAAGCCCAAAGCTTATTTAAAAAAGCAAAAAAATTGATAAAAGAACAAGGATGAAGGCATACCCTCTCCTAGAGCTAAATTAATTTCATACGAAGAGCCGGAGATTCGCTCCACTATTTATCTGACCAAACTGCTAATTCATTTTCTGAGGGATCAACAAAATGAAATCTTCGACCACCTGGAAAAGAAAAAATATCTTTTGAGATTTTACCACCAGCCTCTATAATTCTATTTTTTACGAGGTCAAGGTTTTTATTATATAAAATGATTAATGCGCCATTTACAATTTCGCTTTCTGTTTTTTCAAAACCTCCTTCAAGACCACTTTCCGAAAAAGCAGAATATGTTGGGCCATAATCCGTAAAAATCCAGTCGAAAGAGGATGTGTAAAATTCTTTTATCTTTTGAAGATCTTGCGCTTTAAATTCGACGTAATTAATGTGATTGTCTTTTATATCCATTTTAACAGATTTAATATTCGTTTTCCTCAAATTGGGTGTACCGTAAAAGCAAACGGATATTATTATTCCCATCCATTCTGGAAAGGCATATTTTTATCCATGAACTTCACTTTATCCAACTGTTTTAAAATAGAATCAGCAATTATTTTCTGTTCCACTGCAATATTAATATTTTCTTCGGGGTCAAGTAAGTGATCATATAATTCTACCGCTAGGGTACTATCCTTTTCAGTGGCCCATCGTATAACCCTATATCGCTCGGTTCTAATACTTTTACCTAGTGCCTGATTCCTATAATAAAAACTTCTTGCAAACTTTTGACCTTGTATATTTGGGTTTTTTAGAACGTCAACCACACTTTCACCATCCAAATTGTCTGGATAATTTAAGCCACATAATTCAGCAAGAGTGGGATATATATCAATTGATTCTGTTAACTGATTCAACTTTTTACCTTGACTCGTAATTTCGGGTACTCGAATGATAAAAGGACTACGTGTGGCAATCTCAAAATTTGACATTTTACCAAACATAGTGTGCTCTCCCAAATGCCAACCATGATCGGACCATAATACCACAATCGTTTTCTTAGTCAGGTCTAGTCGTTCCAGTTCATCCAGTACTTTACCAACTAAAGCATCGATATAGCTCACACTAGCATAATAGCCATGTTTTAAGGTTTTAGCGCTTTCTCGCGAAACATTACCAGGACCATCGGGCCAAGGATAATGAGTGGTCACTTCCGGACTTTTATTAATACTATACATATTATTCAAATTCTTAGGTGTAAAGTTATTCTCGGCCATCGGTATTTCATCACGCTCATACAAATCCCAATACTTTTTGGGGGCATTAAATGGCAAATGAGGTTTATTAAAACCAATTGCCAGTAAAAAGGGATTACCCTCCTGTTTTAATTTTCGAAGTTGTTTCATAGTTTCTAGAGCGTTGAGGCCATCGGGATACCCTTCATCATCAACATCTCCTGCTTCGTAAGGGGCTCTCGGAGTTTCAACTCCTACCTGCATAGCTGTATTATGTGCATCCCCATTGGAGTACGCAAAGAATGACCTCCATGGTGTTTCCCATTTGCCAACCGCAGTATATGTTGAGTCCCAACTGAAAGGAATTTGAGCAACACTTTGAGCTTCATCTATGACACCACCTGGTTGATGTGTTATTTTTCCAATACCAATAGTTGTGTAGCCATTTTTTTTGAATAAGTGCGGAAGTGAGATAGGAGCATCTGGCTCAATCTCTGTTTTCCTTAATTCTTCCCAAGGATCCCATTGCTGACAAACTTTTCCTGTTAACAACGAAGACCTTGACGGCCCACAAATTGCCGATTGTACGTAGTGATTATTAAATACAAATCCTGAAGATGCTAATTTGTCAATATTTGGCGTTTTAATAATGCTATTTCCATAAATTCCCAAATCAGGGCGGAGATCATCTACACAGATCATAAGAATATTGTAATTGGAACTGTACTCTTCATTAGGGATACTTTCACACCCAAAAGCACTAAGTAGCAATGCACATAATACTCCGGCAAAGAGTTTTTTCACATTACTAGTAGCCAAAATTTCTAAATACATTTTCTTATTCTTCATAATTTATTATGAGATTATGGAGTCTGTTTTCCTTTTTACTGTGGTTTGCTATTATAGAGTCCCGTATTAGAGTTTTACTTGTTTTGTGATAGTTTTTATATCTCAAGTAAGAAAATAAATTCGACACAAAGCAAGTATTTAAGATTATCCAGACCTCACATACGATTCGTCCTAAATAGTATTCCTTGACCGATTTTCTACTGACCTAAATAAAATTTGAAATAATTTTGGAGAAAAGAAATATACATGAAAGCAATTTATATTAGTATTAAGAACCGCTTTGAACACCAAGACACTTTAGCTGTAATAGCGTGTTCAATAATTTCTTTAACAGTATTCTTCATCATGAAAGTATTGGCTCGAGAAGTTCCTCTGTAATTAAGATGTTGAATATTACTCTTTGTTAGAACTTGTTAAGTGTTACTGACTTGTAGGGGATTCTAATTGTCCTTCGAAAAAATACCCTTATCCCATCACAGATAGTATTCCTGCATACTAGTTAGGAGAAAGGGAGACTTAACAATTTGGCCCTTGTTAAAAAAAAAATCAAATGAACCTCAACATGAATCTAAGAAGTATGCACTAATATTAGACCTCTTTTGTTGTTACTTGATTTCTTACTAGGTTCTGAAACATCTCTACAATTCTTCCTTGGAAACTCTCAGGTATTCGTCCACCGATAATCCATGCATTCTTTACCAATTTCCTGTTTTTGACATTGAACTCGTTTTTAACGCAGGCTAATGCTTCCTCTCTTGTAGATTCGTCCATTTGTCTGAATAGCCGTCTGATATTATCCGTCATGGTTGGTTTTGGTATATTGTAAAAATATCGGAAAACCAGACTCAAAAAAAGTAAAATTACGATTAGGATAGAAAAAGTTATCAACTAACGTATAATTTAAAACCGGCAAATGTCATTTAATCAAACACTTGATCGGAATAACGTCTTCTTAAAAGCACAATCCATCCTAATATTTCATCGGTACGATTTAAAGACCAAGAACTTTCCAAATTTTCTTTGTCATCTGCTGTCTTCGGCTGGGTATCCTAGAACATTTTCCCTTAGATAAGAATACCGAGCTTGTTCTTCGTAATATCCAATAATCTAGATTATTCAATCAACGATATTTCTTTACTTAATCTACAATTACGTTTATTCTGTTGCCCAAAGGAAGTTTTTACTATGCCGGGATGCTTACGGATCTGACCATCATTCTATTGTTCTGGTGAGGTCTTTCATATATATCCCGAGCATATTGGAAAGCTCCTTTACCTTTTCAGGATTTTGGTCATATCGATTTTCACGTTCCCCAATATCTTCTGACAGATGATATAATTGTCCTTCATGCTTGTCTCTGGGCAAGATATCAGTGAATTTACCAAGTATGCCTTGAGTAAAACCTCCGGGTCCTTTTCCGTTTATATATTTCCAATCACCATGGATAATACTCAACAATCCTCCGTTACTATGTATGACGGGTGGCCTATTATTTTCCTTTTCACCTATTAGCCGCTGGTAAAAGCTTACGCTATCGCCACCCACATGGATAGGAAGCGGTTTTTGTATCACATCGGCAATCGTAGCGAAGATATCCGTAAAGCAGAGTAACGCAGTATTTTTAGTGCCCGGCACAACATGCCCGGGCCAGCTAACTATAAAAGGCATTCTGTGGCCTCCTTCCAAAACATCGGCCTTCATACCACTGAGTGAGCCGACACTATTATGCCCATACTTAGCAACATTATTCGGAAACCAAACAGGCCCGTTATCACTAGCAAACATGACTATAGTATCTTCACTAAGCCCCAAATCTTCTAACTTTTTCATCACTGTACCCACATAGTAATCTACTTGCATAACAAAATCGCCGTACATACCGGCTTGGCTTTTGCCTTTGAAGTCTTCCTCTGGCAACCATGGAGTATGGGGAGCAGTCATTGCAAAATACATAAAGAAAGGATCCTTGTCCTCTTTACGTTCGTGCTCCTCCAAGTAGGTATTGACTTTTTCCGTCAGGGTGGCTAAAACAGTTTCATGCTTAAAATTTGGAGGTTTCTTCCCACCTCTCCAAAAGGCGCCTTGAATTGGGCTCCATTCCTCACTATAGTTATCAGCAACACTATCGGAAGGAAAAGTTGCAAAATGGTCGTTTTCGACATAGTAATAGGGTGGGATATCAAGAGAAGCAGGGATTCCGAAAAAATAATCGAATCCCTTATCAAGAGGACCACCAACAAGACGTGCACCTTGTACTGGATTTTTCTCATTGAGAAACCCTTGGTGCCATTTGCCCACGCAGGCTGTTTGATAATCGTTTTGCTGAAGGAACTTACCTATGGTAACCCTATCTGGTGAAATCATGGATTCTTCATACTTACGTTCGTTTCTAAAAGGAAATTGGCCGGTTAACAAGCCATAACGCGAAGGAACACACCAAGTACCTGCTGCATGAGCATTTGTAAACTTCATCCCGTTTTCGGCAATAGCATCTATATTCGGAGTTGAAATCTTGGATAAGGAATTAAAGCTAGAAAGATCTCCATAGCCCAAGTCGTCGGCAAGGATAATTAAAACATTCGGAGGTTTTTTTAGTTCATCTTCTGACTTTTGTTCAGAACAAGACCAGAAACAGGCCGTGACCATAAACATTATAAAGACTAATCCGCATATATTCTTCATTTTACTCGCTTTTACAACTACCATTTAAACATACAAACACTTCTTACAAAAAACACGAACCCCATTCATTAAAGTTTAAAAAAGCCATTAATTAGACTTTTTATAAAAAAACTAAAATCATAGGTGACCTCCTTCTCATAGACGATATAATTTAAAGCTGGTGTTTTCTAGAAACTAAATATTGAACTTCAAACAAATGTTCACATAATAAGTAATCAAAGTACTGGAATTATATATTAAATGGGACAAGAAAGCATATTTCATACCTATCTCATACTTTTTTCCTACCCTAGTTATACCTTAGTAATCAAAAGCTCAAATTACATTTGCTTCGAACCATTAATTTTATAATTATGAAAAAGAAAGTGATTTTAGTATTTACTTTATTTGTGTGTAACATTGCGGTATTCTGTCAAGTAGCACAGGATACATTGGGAAGCAACTTCATATATCCCCAATTTTATGATAGTTTTTCAGCAGAAGAAAGTTGGGAAATCCATAGGGAAGCGTACATAAAACAATTAGAAGCAAAGGGAATGACGGTTAGTGAGATTAAAAAAGAGGTTGTTAACTATGATAAGCAAAAAAAGGATTTTATAGCACTAACGTACAAACAACAAAAAAAAGCCAAGGAACAAAGAAAATTAGCCGATGAGCAAAGGAAGCTCGCCGACGAACAAAGAAAACTAGCTGATGTTCAAAGACAAAAAGCAGATGAACAACGAAAACAATCTGATCTTTTAAGGCTAGCTGCCGAAAAGCAAAGAGAGCAGGCAGATATCTTAAGAAAGCAAGCCGAAGAAAATAGGGACAAAAGCAGCCTTCAGAGACAAAAAGCAGATGAACAAAGAGCTCAAGCGGCCATTCAAAGAAAACAAGCGAATGAACAAAGAGCTCAAGCAGAAATTCAAAGACAGCAATCTGAAATACTTAGAGCAAAAGCTGAAGAACAAAGAGCACTAGCTGATGTCCTAAGACAAAAAGCTGAAGAGTGGAGAACTAGTTTTGAGGCCATATTAACTGAAAAAATAACTATCTTAAGTGAATCAGCAAATACCAAACCGCTAAAATTTAAGGTGAGCAATAGGACCACTTTACTTTTTAATATTAGAGGTGAAGTAAGTTCTGGAACTACCTTAGTTGAAATCTTTGACCCTAATGGTCAAAAAAAGGGAGAACTATCTTTGGAGCATAAAAAAAATTCCGGTTCAACTTTAGACAACGAGTTTTTAAAATCAACCTCAGGTGCCCTTAATCAAACAATTTCCGATTCAGAAGTTGGAGATTGGCAAATTAAAATTACATCTCAAGAATCCGAGGGCACTGTTAACATATCAGTTTCTAAATACATAAAACCCGCTATGGATGACTAAGTCCCTTAAAACCTATTTAGTAGTGCTCTTTCTATTACTATTCTGCCAAGCAAAGGCTTTTTCTGATACTGTTGGACACATTACTGGCAAACTGTTCTTAGACGACACTTGGGATCGGCACATTTATGTGTCACACATTAAAACATTAGAGAAAGAATATTCTGTGTCCAATACTATCGTAGTTGCAAGTGCTGTGATAGACAATCTTGGCAACTTTAAAATCAAATTGGATCAAATACCTTCTACATGGTCCATACTTCGTTTGCACATTGTCAAAAAAGGTGTTTCTCCCAACTCACTGGTCATTGGGGGAAGGGATGAAAATTATTACTTCCTTATTGCCAAACGCAATTCAGAAATAAAGCTATCCAACACTGCAGGAAATCCAATATTTGAAAATACCAAAATTGAAGGAGCTCCATATATGAATACCTTCAATTATATTAGAAAATTATCTCGTTACCCAAATACTATTGACTTTGATAATTCATTAATAGAAAAGGCATTTATAGAGGATGTCGTTTATCAAAAACTAAAAGTTGTGGCTGATACCTGTAAAAATCCTTTAGTCTCATTGTATGCATTATCTCAAACCGATTTTCAGCTAGATTACAATCAAGACCCAATCTATTATGACGCTTATTTATCGAAATGGGACGCCGAGAACAGCACGTATTTTAATTCTTTTAGATCGAAATTTCCAAATACCAGTGCGCTCCCCTTCACTCAAACATTTCTGAAATATATTTTCTTCTTTATTAGTATTGGTATTCTTATAATTGGTGTTTTTGTATATAAAAAAAGAGGCCCGAATATCAATATTTTAAGTATTCAGGAGCGAAAAATTCTCAATTTGATACGAAAAGGTTTGAGTAACAAAGAAATTTCATCTGAATGTAATATCGAATTGACCACTGTAAAAACACATGTAGGCAATATTTACTCAAAACTAAATATCAAATCTCGAAAAGAAGCCTACAGTCTAAAATTGAAATAAACATGTCATATATAATTTTTAGAATATCATCCTAAGCGTTTTTTTATCATTTTTCTTGTAAGTGAGGAAGGAACATAAAATCAATACTTCAAGGCACTACACTTCATAACCCACGGAATAATAAAAATAAGACGGTTTAAGTTTTATTAAAAAAGTGATAAATGACAAAACAGTAACTGGAAGTCATGCCAAAATCATAAAACAATCATCACTTTATATCTGTGTTTCATTTGTCCTTAAAAGCCATTTCATTAACCAATACATTCCTAAAGACAAGAGAATTTCAAAAAGGTTACATGAAATGGATTTTTAGTTTTGCCAATTAAATATGCAAAACTAATATGATGGGATATTGACAGTACGGAGCGGGAAGAACAATCGTTGTGCTATTGCAGTTTATTGAAACAACACTTTTACATATTTTAATTTTAAACTTCTCAAAGTTTCATTAATCCTATTTAAACTAACTATTAGAACTCCGCTCAAAGCATATAACTTTATCCTATTCAGAAACAAAGGGTAATAAATATGGAACTTTTCATAAAAGGTAAAGAGCTGATAAATAAATTCAAAATAGGGCTTGTACTAGTGAGAAAGGATAACGTTTTGAATAAAAATGTAGCACAGGAGATAATAAATCTTTTCGAGTCTGCTTTAATAGTCAAAAGTGAATTGCTAAATTTTTTAAAAATCACATTTTAAAAGAGATGTAATAAAGTCTTCGAAAATACCATAAACTGAATAATTAAACATTGATATTCTTTCAAATAAAATAACGTTGCAATTCTAATTCGTATTTTTAATTATTGAAGTTGGAAATTACGATGCTCAAAACAAAAAGAATATTTCTCTATTTTCTTGCACTGGTTTTTATGACCAATTGCGCCGATTCGGTAAAAAAGCAAAAAAAGAGGGTGCAAAAACCCATTACTTCTATGCGAGTGTCTGCCTTACCCAAAACTATAAAAGCACCAACTGACAATCCTACATCTGCAGAAAAAGAGGCATTAGGAAAACTACTTTTTTTTGACCCAATCCTTTCCGGCAACAAAGATGTGGCCTGTGCTACATGCCATCATCCGGAGAATGGTTATGCTGAGTTCTTAGACATCAGTATAGGTCCCAATTCAAGTGGTATGGGTAGCAAACGTAAGTTTAACACCCCAAACGATATTCCTTTTGTAAAACGAAATGCCCAAACAATAATCAACACCGCCTTTAACGGAATAGATCAAAACAGCGCATACGACCCTAAAACTGCAACCATGTTTTGGGATGACCGTGCAAAAAGCCTTGAAAAACAAGCATTGGAGCCTATTAAAGCCTTTGAAGAAATGCGCGGCCACGGGATTTCAGAAATAGAGATACTACAAACTGTTATAAATAGATTGAACAGTATACCAGAATACCAGAAACTTTTTGAAATAGCTTTTGGTGAAAATGATGCGATTACAGTGGATAACTTAGGAAAAGCTATCGCCGCTTTTGAAAGGACTATCGTTACCAATAATTCGCGTTTTGACCAGTATATGCGTGGTGATAGAGAGGCCATCCATATGTCTGAAAAGGAGGGTTTTGAACTTTTTAAAACTGTAGGTTGTATAAACTGTCATAATGGCCCCATGTTTTCGGATTATAAGATGCATGTGTTGGGAGCTCCTGTAAATGATAAGTTACCCGTTGCTGATGGTGGTGTAAAAGACACCTTCGCTTTTCGTACCCCATCACTTCGAAATCTAAGATTTACTGCGCCCTATATGCATAATGGCAGTCTACAAAATTTGAGACGTGTGCTTGAGTTTTATGAGGATATTTCTAATGGTAAAATTCGCAACAAAAATGTACCATCTGAAAGATACGATCCATTTGTTCGTGAGCTTAAACTGAGTGTAAAAGAAATGTCTTTGATTATATCATTTTTGAATACATTAAACGACGATAGTTTTGATAAGGAGATTCCAGAATCTGTTCCAAGCGGACTTTCAGTAGCGGGTGCTATCCAATTAATTGAGTAACTATTTCTAGCACGGAATACAATAATTAATTTCTTTAACTTAGAAACTAGCATATTACTTCGGAATATAAACCCATATCCATTCCTTACTCCTTTGATAATCAATATTTTATTAGTTTTACCCGAATACCAGGCTAAAAATAACAAATATGAAAAAAATTACTATCGTATTACTTCTAGGTATTTTATGTTCTGGATGCAAGCAAAAGCTAAATAACGAAGCAACGTCGCAAAAACCAAATATACTTTTCATCTCTATTGACGATCTGAATCATTGGATAGAACCATTGGGAGGTAGTGAACAGGCACGTACTCCAAATCTAATGAAATTTAGTAAAGAGGCTGTAAATTTCACCAGGGCTTATTGTGCAAGTCCAGGGTGTAATCCATCTCGGGGAGCCATTCTAACAGGATATCACACGTACACATCAGGGCTGTATTCCAACTATCAAGATTGGCGTAAGATTCCTAAAATGGCATCTGAACCTACTTTAAATAGTTATTTTAAAGAACATGGATATTATACTGCAGGTGCCGGTAAAATTTATCATTACACCCAAGTTGACACCACTGGTTGGGACGCCTATTTTCCTTCAAAAACACAACCTATGCCACAGGAATATCTTCCTGAAAAACGACCATTGAATATGCCCCAATTTAAATACATGTACAAAATGTTCGATTGGGGGTCTATAGATATAGCAGATAATCAAACTGCAGATTACAAAAGTGTCAACTTTATCAAAGACCAGTTAAGCCAAAAACATGAGAAACCATTCTTTCTAGCATGTGGAATTTACAGACCTCATGTGCCTTGGTATGTCCCTCAAAAATATTTTGACCTTTTCCCATTAGACAGTATTCAATTACCGCTTACAAAACCAAACGACTTAAATGACATTAGCGATTTTGCAAAAAATGAAATTATTGAAAGAGGTGGGAATTACCATTCTCATGTGTTAGCTGCAGAGCAAGAAAAAAAGGCCATACAAGGTTATTTGGCTTCGATGGCATATGCAGATGCTATGTTTGGGAATTTAATTAAGGCATTAAAAGAGAGTGTCTATGCAGAGAATACAATCGTGGTTTTATGGTCCGATCATGGTTGGCAACTGGGCGAAAAGAAACACTGGCGTAAATTTGCCCTTTGGGAAAATGTGAACAAAAGTATGTTGATGATAAAATCACCTAAAATAAAAATAAATCTTCCTGACGGAAGTGCAAAAGGAAACGCAAATAGCCTTGTATCCCTTATAGATATTTATCCCACCTTAGTAGAATTAGGTGGACTTCCTCCAAGAAAAAACCTGGATGGCAAGAGCTTAGTACCTATTTTAAAAAATACTGAGACTTTTGATAACCGAGCAATTATTACCACTTATGACTATGGAAGTTACTCCGTGAGATACGAAGACTGGCACTATATTCAATATATTGATGGTAGTAAGGAACTATATGACCTAAATAAAGACCCTCAAGAATGGACAAATTTAAACAAAGACCCTAGTTACCAAGATACTATAAAAATGATGGCAACTTATATTCCTGAAAATCCTGTGGATTTACCTTTGCAATCCTTAATTCCGCTTCAGGAACATCACATAGCTCCTATTCAATCAAAAGAACATTATGAGAGTGAAGAACGCAAAGAATGGATGAAACGTTTTGAAAACAACTAATAGAATTATAAAATAATCTTAACCCTAAAAAATATGGAATCTTTCAGGCATGTTTTCAATATTTAAACCGTGGCCTAAGGTATAATTCTTGGTTTTGACTTCCCGGATAATAGCCTGTCTTTACAAAGCTTTTGACATAAGTTGTAGTATATTTTATGATTATTCACATAATCCATTTGGGTGTATGCTTACGTATATAAAAACAAACCCCACCTGCTATGAAAATTTTCAAAGTACTTACTGCCTTAGCTTTTATGGGACTGCTGTCTTGTAATTCCAATGATACTGACACGGAACCAATAGATGAGGAAGGTAAAACCATTGCACTCATTAATCCATTTCCAAACCTATCTTTCAGTCAGCCTTTAGGCCTTCAGGTCCCGGACGATGAAACAAATCGCCTTTTTATAGTTGAAAAAGGAGGTCGCATTGTAGTTTTTGAGAATGATGCCGCCACAACTACCACAACCAACTTTTTGAATCTTTCCAATATTTCAACCACTAGTGAACAGGGCTTGTTGGGATTGGCCTTTCACCCAAACTATAGCAGCAACGGATACTTTTATGTCTATTATACACCAACCGCATCGTTATCCGTTATTTCAAGGTTTTCAGTATCTACGGATGCCAATATCGCGGATGTCGGCAGCGAGGAGGTACTTTTAGAAATTCCCCAACCACTTACCAACCACAATGGTGGGCAAATTTCCTTTGGTTCAGATGGCCTTTTATACATTGCCGTAGGCGATGGCGGAGGAGGGGGAGACCCAGATAACAATGCTCAAAACAGGAACAACCTATTGGGAAATATCCTCAGAATTGATGTGGATAATAGTGAGAATGGATTAAATTATGCCATTCCTACCAGCAATCCATTTGCAAACGAAGCACAAGTTAGAGGCGAAATATATGCTTACGGTCTTCGTAATCCCTGGCGCATGAGTTTTGATGTGCAAAATGGGTCACTATGGACCGGTGATGTTGGTCAGGGCGAGCGTGAGGAGATAAATGTGATTACTTCCGGTGGTAATTATGGTTGGAAAATTTTTGAGGGTACTTCTTGTTTTTCTGGGGATTGCGAAGTGACTGGTCTTACCGCGCCCGTTTTTGAATATGGTCATGACAATGGTGACCGTTCCATAACCGGAGGTTTTGTTTATCGGGGTGCTGCACTGCCTTCGTTAAGCGGGAAATATATTTATGGCGATTTTGTTAGTGGCCGTATTTGGGCATTGAACACCGCGGATAATACCACTGAACTTGTATTTGAATCTAGATTAAGCATTGCTTCTTTTGGTACGGACAATGATAACGAACTTTATGTATGCGCATTTGATGGTACTATATACAAATTAGCCCTAACGACCGTCAATTAATTTTAAGCGAGTCATAACAAAAAAATGATGGCTTCCTAAACCGAAGTTGCTCTAGGATCATTGGGGGCTAGAAAATTTGTTATCCTTATTGTTTTTAATACGTATTGCCTAAGATATAAAGTTGTGCAACAAAATATTAAGTAGGCAATGGAAGGTTTAAGCGGGATGAACGGTCCAAAATATTTTTAACACCAACCGTGTTCTACAACAAACCAAATACCTCTCCAAATCCTTATCTTTAACACGTATCAAAATACATAGCAGTCTTGAAGCACTTTACCAATACCGATACGTTTAAAAACATTAAAAAAAAGGTGTTATCGTATACTCATGTAGATCATGACCTATTAGAGGATGCGCTGAGTTTTTATGACGTAATAACCCTAAAAAAAGGGGAGCGATTAATTTCTGAAGGCGATACGGTCAGGTATTTCTATTATCTAGATAGCGGTTGTATCTCTTATTACAAAATAGAAGAAGGTGAACTAAAAGTATTAGAATTCTATACTCAAGATGTCTTTTTTACCGATTTGATTGCCTATGCAAAGGGCGCACCCTCTCATTGTTATTTAGAGGCTTTAGAACCTAGTGTACTACTGGCTGTACGAAAAGATAGGGCAGAAAAATCATTTGATCTTTCGCATCAGCTAGAACGCTTTGGGAGATTATCTATGCAAGAAGCCTTTCTTAAGATGTTCCATCGGGTAGACCGTCTAAACAATAGAAGCAACGAGGAGCGCTATCTACGAATTTTACAAAAACGACCCGATCTATTTCAACGTGTTCCTCAGTACCTCATCGCTTCTTATTTAGGCATTACCCCGGTTGGCCTATCCAAGCTAAGAAAACGATTGGGGAAAGGGTAAGGGAAATTCAAATAGTAAGTCAAAACTTGTATACAAAACAAATTCAACATCTTGTTTCCTGTTTCCGAATTTTAGAGCTAGATCAACAGAAACTTCTGGGTTAACAGAAAGGTAAAAACGAAAAGATCTATCAGCTTTTTGTTTATTAAACCAGTTTAATGGAATTGGCTAAAAATTGAATTACCTTGAAGAGCAAACTTACAAATAGACTCCATCATGGCAAACGAGTATATCGATTTAGAATCTCTTAAATTTTTATTATATCGGGTACATGGGTTACAAGACGTTTTAGACTTGCCTAATTATTGCGAATACGATGTCGGTTCTATTGATCTTTTATTAAACTCTGTCAAAGAATTTTCAGATAAAGAAATGTACCCTTACTTTAAAGATATGGACGAAAATCCAGCCCACTTTAAGGACGGAGAAATCATAGTCCATCCACAAGTACACAAATACATGAAGGCCGGTGGGGAAATGGGATTTATTGCGGGAGCTTTTCCCTATAAAGATGGAGGTATGCAACTACCAGCAATGGTAATAAATGCATCCGCCTATATCCAAGAGGCGGCAAATAATCATCTACCCGGCTATATAGGACTAACCATTGGAGCCGCGGAGCTAATCACCCATTTTGGTAATGAAGCATTGAATACTACCTATGTTCCTAAAATGTTAGAAGGTAGTTGGGGTGGCACTATGTGCTTAACAGAACCCCAAGCGGGCAGCTCTTTGTCAGATATTACAACATCCGCGGAACCCGATGGAGATTCCTATAAAATTCATGGACAAAAAATATTTATTTCCGGCGGTGATTACCAAGGGTCAAAAAATATAGTGCACTTAGTTTTGGCTCGTATCAAAGGAGCGCCAGCGGGAACTAAGGGCATTTCACTTTTTGTGGTACCCAAAAATAGACCTACTTCAAATGGTAGTCTAACACCCAACGATGTGCAAACGGTAGCTGATTTTGAGAAAATGGGTCAAAAAGGCTACTGTACCACGCATTTATTTTTTGGAGATAAGCAAGATTGCCACGGATGGCTGGTAGGAGAGGTCAACCAAGGTCTGAAATATATGTTCTTAATGATGAACGGTGCACGCATTGCCGTTGGGCGAGGTGCTGCGGCTATTGCCACTGCAGCCTATCATGCATCATTAAACTATGCCCATGAACGGGCGCAAGGCCGAAAATTAACTAGTACAGGCAAGAAAGATGTCCAACAAGAACAAACCCTCATTATTAACCATCCAGATGTACGTCGCATGCTGCTGCTACAAAAAGCAGTTTCCGAGGGCTCGTTGAGCTTGGTCTTCCTTACGGCTAAATACCACGATTATTCTATATCACATACCGATGTTGAGGAACAAAAAAAATATAAATTACTATTAGAAATATTAACACCGGTTGTAAAAACCTATCCCTCAGAAATGGGTCGCATTGCAGTTGACAACGGCGTTCAAGTTCTAGGCGGTTACGGCTTTTGCTCCGATTATATTTTACAACAATACCTGCGTGATATCCGTATTTTTTCTATTTATGAAGGCACTACAGGCATACAGTCCCAAGATTTATTAGGGCGAAAGGTGACCATGGAAAATGGAAAGGCGCTACAACTATTATCCGAAGAAATCACCCTATCAATCAAGGCGAGTATGGCATACGAATCACTGATACCCTATGCTAAAAAATTAGGCGAAAAACTGGAATTGACACAAAAAGTATTGCAATCGCTAATGGGATACGCCATGAAGGGGGATTACGAACGTTTCTTGGCCGATGCTACTCCGTTTATGGAGTTTTTCTCTACTATTCTTGTCGGATGGCTTTGGTTGGATATCGGTCGCGAAGCACAACAAGCTTTGGCTACCGGAGCTACCGAAAACAGCAGTGACTTTTATGAAAGTAAAATTCATACTATGGAATTTTACTTTACTTATGAATTACCTAAAACAACAGGGCTTGCAGAAGTTTTAATGAACGAAAAAGCCTTGACAGTTGGTTCGAGCAAAAAGGTTTTTGTTTAAAATGGATTCTAAACGCCAAATTTTAAAACAACTGAGTTTTCTCTAAAGGAATTACACATTTTGAAATGAGTTTATAGAAAACGTATGATAAAAAGCGCACAACAAAAGAATATATGAGTCT
>CAZDOW010000028.1:0-18987 GCA_964507115.1 uncultured Maribacter sp. | reverse complement strand
TGAGTTTATAGAAAACGTATGATAAAAAGCGCACAACAAAAGAATATATGAGTCTAAAACAGAAATTTGATCTAACGGGCAAAGTAGCTATCATTACCGGTTCTAGCAAGGGTATCGGAAAATCCATTGCCCAAGGTTTGGCTGAGAACGGTGCAAAAGTGGTCATCAGTAGTAGAAAACAGGAGTCCGTGGACGCGGTTGCCAACGAATTTAAAGAAATGGGATTGGAAGCCATGGGCATTGCCTGTCATATTGGCGACAAAGCACAATGTGAAAATTTGATTTCACAAACTATGGCTACGTATGGTCGTATCGATATTTTGGTAAACAATGCCGCTATCAATCCATATTACGGGCCTATAGAAGGTTCCGATGAAGCCATTTTTGATAAGATTATGAACGTGAATGTGAAGGCACCATGGCTGCTTTCTAATTTGGCACAGGCACATATGAAGGTGCATGGGGGTAGTATTGTTAATATTTCTTCGGTTGAGGGAATTCATCCTGGCTTTCGTTTGGGACTGTACAGTATGACCAAAGCTGCTCTTATCATGATGACCAAGAATCAAGCAAAAGAGTGGGGCCGTTATGGCATTCGGTCTAATGCGGTATGTCCGGGACTCATTAAGACCAAGTTTAGTGAAAGCTTATGGTCCAACGAAAAATTGGTGGCCGGTTACGAACAAATGGTGCCTTTACGACGTATGGCAGAACCCGATGAAATGGCGGGACTAGTTATGCTTCTCGCCTCAGATGCCGGTTCGTACATGACTGGTGGCGTGTATGTTGCCGATGGAGGATATTTAATTTCAGGATAAAAAAACCTATGAATTTTGACTATAGCTCAACATCAATAGCACTTCAAGAAAAACTGAAGGTTTTTATAACCACACATTTGCTTCCGGTGGAACGAGAGGTAGATGCTTATAATCTAGACCCTAAAAATGCGTGGACCAAATGGCCAGGCTTAGAGGCTTTAAAATATAAGGCCAAGGCAGAAGGCTTGTGGAACCTCTTTCTTCCCAAAAGCTATGGAGATTTCAGTGCCGGACTCACTAATTTGGAATACGCGCCCTTGGCAGAAATCATGGGTCGAATGATATGGGCATCGGAAGTTTTTAATTGCAATCCGCCAGATACGGGGAATATGGAAGTTTTAGCTAAATATGGTACTCCAGAACAGCAAAAAAAGTGGTTATATCCCTTGCTGGAAGGGCAAATTCGTTCTGCTTTTTTAATGACTGAACCCGATGTAGCTTCCTCAGATGCCACCAACATTGAAACAGCTATAGTTTCCGATGGAGACGATTATGTCATCAACGGAAAAAAATGGTGGTCGTCTGGAGCCATGGACCCACATTGCAAAATCGCCATAATTATGGGAAAGACTGATTTTGATGCTCCAAGGCATTTACAACAAAGTATGGTTTTGGTTCCCATGGATACACCAGGTTTGAAAATCATAAGACATTTGCCTGTATTTGGTTATAGTGATTCCCCAGAAGGCCATGCAGAAATTACATTAGAGAACGTCCGAGTCCCAAAATCAAACATCTTAGTAGGAGAAGGAAAAGGATTTGAAATTGCCCAAGGCCGTCTAGGACCGGGGCGCATTCATCATTGTATGCGGCTTATCGGTATGGCCCAACGGTCCTTGGAACTGATGTCTGAACGCACGGTAAAACGCAAACCCTTTGGCAGGACTTTGGACACCTTTAGCAGTATTCGCCAAGACATTGCAAAATCTGTTTGTGAAATTGAACAAGCACGCTTATTGACACTTTCCGCGGCAGATAAAATGGATAAACTAGGAAACAAAGAAGCAAAAGACCTCATCGCTATGATCAAGATAGTGGCTCCTAATATGGCCTTGAAAGTGATTGATCGCGCCATACAAATCATGGGTGGGAAAGGCGTAAGTAACGACACACCCTTAGCGCATTTCTTTGCTGCTGCCAGAACCTTGCGCTTGGCCGATGGGCCAGATGAAGTTCACATGAGTCAATTAGGAAAAAATACCATAAAAAAATACAACAAGCTCGGATTATGGAAATGACCCAAACCACCAAACCAGTTCGCGTTGGTGAAGAGCTTCCTGAAGAGAAGATAAAGCAGTTTTTGCTGGAGCACGGTTTAATAAATTCTGGTAAAAGCAACTTAAAAGTACATCAGTTTTCAAATGGTTATTCCAATTTAACCTATTTATTGCAGATTGAAGACAAAGAGTTGGTGCTTCGTAGGCCCCCTTTTTCAGCTCCAAAACGGGGTCATGACATGAGTAGAGAATATAAAGTATTAGCGCACCTAAACACTGTTTTTGACAAGACACCCAAGGTCTACGCTTATTCAGAAAATCCCACCATCCTAGGCGTTCCTTTTTACCTAATGAGCAAGGTTGAAGGTGAAATATTGACGGCAAAAAACGCCCAACAAAAATTAATACAGCCCCATGCCTTCAAGACCATAGCCAATACTTGGTTAGATACCTTTGTGGCCTTGCATCAAATCGACTACAAAGCTGCCGGACTTGCAGACTTAGGAAGACCGGAAGGCTATGTAGAGCGCCAAGTCTCAAATTGGGGCAGGCAATATCTCGCAGCGACCACGGATGATATTCCGGCAGCGAAAAAAGTAATAACTTGGATGCAGGAACATCAACCAAAACACTATGACCATAGCTTAATTCACAATGACTTTAAATATGACAATGTGGTTTTCAAGGATGATCGCTGGATGGAAATTGCTGCAATCTTAGACTGGGAAATGTGTACCCTTGGCGACCCTTTAATGGACTTGGGCACTTCGCTAGGCTACTGGACTGTAGCCACTGACCCTGACATCATGAAACAAGGGCTGGCCTCGCCCACCGTTATGGAAGGTAATCCTTCACGCACGGCTATTGTACAGCAATATGCGCTAAAGAGCGGTAGGAATATAGATAACCTTGTTTTCTATTATGTATACGGTTTGTTTAAAATCGCAGTGATTGCCCAACAGATTTATTACCGTTACAAACATGGTCATACGAACGATCCAAAGTTTGCACAGCTCAATAAAGCATCAGAATTATGTTGTAAAACGGCTTGGCAGGCCATTCAAAAAAATCAGATTGACGATTTGTATTAAGTATTCCCTAGTCAAAAAAATGGCGTGCATTAACAGATGTGTTTCTTACGTGGACGGAAAAACCCAAAATCGCACTGAGAAATTTAATAAAAAGATTCCCGACCACAGAGGGAATGAATAACAAATACTAATCATGAACCTAAAAAATAAAATAATTATCATCACAGGGGCTGGCAGCGGTATCGGAGCAGCTACGGCTAAGCTCTTTGGAAAACATGGTG
This sequence comes from uncultured Maribacter sp., assembly GCA_964507115.1. Taxonomy (GTDB): domain Bacteria; phylum Bacteroidota; class Bacteroidia; order Flavobacteriales; family Flavobacteriaceae; genus Maribacter. Next base: position 15,640 of record CAZDOW010000028.1, on the reverse strand, counting down.
CCACCGTTGTTGTTTCTGACATCCATCTGGAAACCGCCCAAAACACCGTTAATCAAATAGTAGCGTCAGGTGGTAAAGCCGAAGCTATGCAAACAGATGTGACTCAATTTGAAGCGGTAGAGGCTTTGATTACAAAAACTGTGACAACCCATGGGCAATTGGATGTTATAGTAAACAATGCTGGCATTGGTGGAAAAAAACAACTAAAAACCGCAGAACATACACATGACGATTGGCACAATGTGATTGCCGTGAATCAGACCGGGGTATTTTATTGCATGAAAATGGCCCTACAAATCATGACGGCGCAAGGCCATGGAAATATTGTAAATGTTGCTTCTTTGGCGGGATTAAAAGCATCAGGAAACAACCTTTCGTATAGTGCAAGTAAATATGCCGTTGTGGGTATGACAAAATCCGCAGCACTAGAATATGGCCGTAAAAACATTCGTATTAATGCGGTTTGTCCTGGTTTTACCCAGTCCGCTTTATTGAACCAATTATTAGCCTCAAGTCCTACTATCGAGGACAAACTTAAACACATGATTCCTATGGGTCGTTTTGGCGAAGCGCATGAAATTGCCGAAGCCATTTGTTGGCTAGCTTCCGATAATTCTAAATTCGTAACCGGGCAAACCATAACTTTGGACGGAGGTACATCTTTATAATCAACTATGAAAAACTTAATAATAACACAAAAAGAAGGGTATACCCTAGTTCAAATGAACCGAGGTAAAGTAAATGCAATTAATCTCGATATGGTGAACGAACTCCGCCAAGTATTTGCCGCCTTAGAAAAAGACCCTAAGGTAAAAGGTGCTATACTAACCGGGCAACCGCACTATTTTTCTGCCGGATTGGATTTAATTGAACTATTCCAATACGACAAAGAACAGATTACTTCATTTTTTAGTGATTTTGGAGCCTTGTATTTGGAACTAGTGCAGTTTAAAAAACCATTTATTTCAGCCATTACAGGGCATTCCCCAGCAGGTGGCTGTGTGTTAGCCGTCACGAGCGACAACCGTTATATGGCCGAGGGGGACAAGTATGTTATTGGGCTCAATGAGGTAGCGGTCAATATCCAAATCAGTCAAAACCTAACAGAAATTTATGCCTTTTGGATGGGCGAAGGATTGGCTAGTCGCTATATTTTGGAAGGTAAATTACTATCAGGAAAAGAAGCACTAGCTGCTGGTTTGGTAGATGAATTGATCCCTTTGGAAAATGTTCTGGATAGAGCTGAACAACAAATGAAAAAGTACTTACAAGCAGACCAAGAAATTCTAATGAACACGAAATACAAGGTTCGAAAGCACCTGTTGGACAAACTAGATTTAAAAGCTGGAAATGGACTCAAGGAAGCTTCAGAGCTCTGGTGGAAACCTGAAATTAGGGCGAAAATGGAAGCTTATGTAGCTAGTTTTTCTAATAAAAAGAAGTAACAGGTTTAACGCTTTTACCTATCCTGTAGGTATCTAAACCAATCACAAGTCCGCTTAATTAAGGGGAATACAAAAATGACGATTCATGAACAAACAACTATTATTCGTAAAAAGACCCACAGAAGCAGCAGATGCTTCAACCTGGAATTTAGTAAGTAACCCCATTCCTGAAATTGAAGACGGACAGATTTTAATAAAACAACATTATGTATCCTTAGATCCGGCCATGCGTGGATGGATGAACAATTCCAAATCCTACATCGCCCCAATGGAAATTGGTTCGGTGATGCGGGCAGGTTCCGTTGGTGAAATTATCAAATCAAAACATCCAAAATTTCAAGTCGGACAATATGTTGCAGGTACTGGTGGCGTGCAACAATATGCTGTTACGGATGGCTCTGGTTATTATCCTGTAGACCCAAAAATGGCACCTTTACCCACCTATATTGGCACATTAGGAATGACCGGAATGACCGCATATTTTGGTATTACCGAAGTTGGAAAAATAAAAGAGGGGGATGTTGTCTTAGTTTCTGGTGCTGCGGGAGCCGTGGGAAGCATAGTTGGGCAAGTGGCAAAAATCAAAGGTTGTACCGTAATTGGTATTGCAGGTGGGACCGACAAATGCAAGTATGTAGTTGAAGAATTGGGCTTTGATGCCTGTATCGATTATAAAAATGAAAATGTGGCTACACGATTAAAAGAACAATGTCCCAAAGGCATAGATGTTTATTTTGACAATGTAGGCGGTGACATTTTGGATATTGCTTTAACGCTACTGCGACGTAATGCCCGCATAGTCATCTGTGGTGCTATTTCTCAATACAACAACAAAACAGCTATTAAGGGACCCAGCAACTATTTGTCTCTTCTGGTAAACCGGGCGACGATGCAAGGTATGGTGGTATTTGATTATGTAGACAGATATAAAGAAGGTGCCATGCAGTTGGGCCAATGGATGGCCGAAGGAAAAATAAAAAGTCGCGAAGCTATCTACGAAGGCATAGAAAATTTTCCTGAGACTTATAATCGCTTGTTTAGTGGGGATAAAAAAGGAAAGTTGGTATTGAAAGTGATAGAATAAGGGCTAAGCGCTAGAATTAGCAAAAAAGCAAAGCAAACAGCGGAAAGCAAAAAAAATGAAAGCGATACGATGCAACACCTATGGCCCTCCTTCTGAACTAGCTCTAGAAGAAGTAGAAAATTTAAAGCCAGCAAAAAAAGAAGTACTAATAAGCGTTAAAGCATGTGGCATAAATTTTCCAGACACTTTGATTATTCAGGGCTTGTACCAATTCAAACCCGAGCTACCTTTTACACCGGGCAGTGATGTATCAGGTATCGTAAAGGCTATTGGGTCAGCAGTAAAACATGTAAAGGTTGGTGATGAAGTTTTTGGATTTGTAGCCCATGGTGCCATGGCTGAAGAGGTTTTGGTTCCTGCAAATGCTTGTTTCCTAAAACCAAAACAGATGGATTTCCCAGTAGCAGCATCCTTTATGATGGCCTATGGCACTTCCTTTCACGCACTAAAAGACCGAGCAAAACTTCAAAAAGGGGAAAGCCTTCTTGTCTTGGGTGCCTCAGGTGGTGTTGGTCTTGCCGCAGTGGAATTAGGCAAGCTTATAGGAGCGCATGTGATTGCAGCCGCTTCTTCGGATGAAAAATTAGAACTCTGTAAACATTATGGTGCAGATGAAACCATCAACTATAGCAAACAAGATTTAAAATCGACCATAAAAGCATTAACCAACAACAAAGGGGTTGATGTTATATATGATCCCGTAGGCGGAGATTATGCTGAAGCAGCCTTTAGGGGTATCGCTTGGAACGGGAGGTATTTAGTCGTTGGTTTCGCATCGGGGCATATTCCTAAACTAGCACTAAATCTACCTTTGTTAAAAGGGGCTTCAGTCGTGGGTGTTTTTTGGGGTGGTTTTGCCATGGGTCAACCCAAAGCAAATATGCTAAACACCATGACCTTAATGCAATGGCATGCTGAAGGTAAATTAAATCCTCATATCGATAAAATATACGATTTAAAAGATGCTTCAAAAGCATTGGAAGTCATGATGCAGCGAAAAGTAAAGGGGAAATTAGTCATACGTGTATAATTTTAAATCTAAGACACGAAACGTGGTACTAAAAAATAGAAGAGACTAAAACCAAAAAATTAAATATGAGATTAAAAGATAAAGTAGCCATCGTAACTGGCGGAGCAAAGGGTATTGGGGAAGCCATTGCCGAACTGTTTGCAAAAGAAGGTGCCAAAGTAATCATTGTTGACTTACTATCTCAAGGTCAGCAAGTGGCAGAACGTATCATCGCCAATGGCGGCGTAGCGGAATATCATTCCATTTCTGTAACAGATAAAATCGATATTGACGCGCTGTTCGAAAACGTTTACAAAACCTATGGTAAGATTGATATCCTCATCAATAATGCCGGTATTACCCGAGACCGTACCCTTGAAAAAATGAGTATAGAAGAATGGGATGCTGTCATTGATGTAAACCTAAAGGGTGTTTTTATTTGCACACAGGCAGTTGCTCCCTATATGAAAACGAATTCTTACGGACGCATTGTAAGCGCTGCTTCTAATGTTGGCCTACGAGGTAATTTTGGACAGACCAATTATGCCGCTACAAAAGCAGGGGTCATTGCCATGGCCAAGACGTGGACCATGGAATTAGGAAAATATGGTATTACGGCCAATGCCGTAGCGCCAGGTTTCACTTTGACGGATATGGTCGCTGACATTCCAGAGGCACATTTAGATGCCATTAAAGCGAGTATTCCCCTAAGAATGGCTGCGCAACCGATTGATATTGCTTATGGTTATCTATACCTTGCTTCGGACGAGGCTCGATTTGTATCCGGAATTTGTTTGACCATTGATGGGGGTACCGCTAGATAAATCTAACACTATGGCTCAAGTACATATTTCAGATTTTACCGAATTCAAAACACTAGTGGGCAAGGAACTTCCTATTGGAGAATGGCTGACTATAACCCAGGAGATGATTAATAATTTCGCTAAAGCAACGCAAGATTTTCAGTGGCTTCATGTAGATTTGGAAAAAGTTAAACAGCACTCTCCTTTCAAAAAGCCAATTGCCCATGGTTTTATGTCCATAGCAATATTATCAAAATTATTGATGGATTTGATCGTGGTGAACTCGGCTACAATGGGTATCAATTACGGATTAAACAAAGTACGGTTTCCGAGTCCCGTTTTGGTGGATAGCAATATTCGATTGCATACCACTATTTCCGAGATAGAATCGTATGGTGAAAATGGCTTGAAAATCACTTGGAACTGCAAGGTAGAAATTCAAGGCATTGAAAAACCTGCCTGTGTTGCAGAATTCCTTAGTTTGATGTTTGAGTAAATAATACAAGTCAAGACCCAAATCTCAAGTCGTCCTATCCACAAAATGACAAAGAAGGTTTCTAGTGCTGACTCAAAAACAAACTTTTTAGCTACAGTTCCAACTTAACTCCCATATACTTTAGTAGCACTGTAAAATAAGAGCATTTTATAATCAAAAACCTTCAAAACCTTAACACTTAATAACATTGAAATTATTTGTATATTATACTGCCGTTTAAGCACTTATTTAGCGCAACCAATAAACCAACCAAGCTAATTATTCATCTATGGAAAGATTATTTGACCTGCTATACCATCAAGTTGCAAATTTCCCATGCAAAAATGCCTTAAATACAAGAGATGCTGATGGCCAATGGAAATCTTTAAGCTCACAAAACGTATTGGAAGTCGCTGAAAAAGCTGCCGGGGGGTTGGTTAATTTGGGATTTAAACCAGGTGACAAGATTGCCATTGTTTCATACAAGAACCGACCAGAATGGGTCATCATGGATTTTGCCATTCAAATGGCAGGACTGATTAGTATTCCTATGTATCCCACCATCAGTTCTAGTGAATATGAATATATTTTAAATGAGGCCGAGGTCAAAGGCGCCTTTTGTGGGGGATTGGATTTGTTCGATAAGCTCTCGCAAGCTCAGAAAAACAGTCCTAATCTAAGACATATTTATGCGTTTGACCAAGATTCAAAAGCACCTTTTTGGGAGACCATGTTCGATTCTTCAAAAAGTAAGGAGGTTGAACACATAAAAGGGATAATAAAAGCAGACGACTTAGCCACTATCATTTATACTTCTGGGACCACTGGAAACCCAAAAGGGGTTATGCTTACGCACAGAAACATTATGCACGTTATATTAGAGACCTCTAAATTTTTACCCTTGGGTCATGGGGAAAGTGCTCTTAGTTTTTTACCCTTATGTCATATTTATGAGCGTGCGGTATCATTCGCTTATTGTTTTAAAGGTGCGGCAGTATATTTTTGCGGCACGGATAACTTAAGCGGTCCCACAGGAGATTTAGCAAGTGTTAAACCCGTTGTTTTCACTACGGTACCCAGATTGCTAGAAAAGGTTTACGAAGCTATTTATAATAAGGGTCTTATACTTGAGGGAGTGAAAAAAAAGTTATTCTTTTGGGCACTAAGCCTAACCGATGATTTTGAGCTAGATCAGCAGCTTTCTTTAACCAAAAAACTACAATGGAAGATTGCAGGTAAACTTATTTTTAGTAAGTGGCGCGAAGCCCTCGGGGGCAATATTCGCTTAATCGTTACTGGTGCTGCTCCATGTCCTTCGAAAATACTCCGTGTGTTTTGTGCTGCTGGAATCCCAGTCCGTGAGGCCTATGGCCTCACAGAAACCTCGCCCACGCTAACCATTAACGGCTTAGAGCCTGGTGGAACGGCTATAGGAACTGTTGGTTATGCCATTCCGGGAGTTTCTCTCAAAATAGACGCATCAGATGGCAACTATGCAGATGATGAAGGTGAGATATTAGCTACTGGACCTAACATAATGCAAGGCTATTACAAAAAACCAGAAATCAATGCGAAGGTCTTTAAAGAGATTGATGGGGTAAAATGGTTCTGTACTGGTGATGTGGGCAAATTGATAAAAGGGAACTCAGGTCTTGAGTTCTTAAAGATTACTGACCGTAAAAAAGAACTTTTAAAAACCTCAGGTGGTAAATATGTTGCCCCTGCCCCCATCGAAAACAAAATGAAAGAAGACTTCCTTATTGAACAAATGATGGTTGTGGGTGACAAGCAAAAGTTTGTGACTGCACTAATCGTTCCCGCAGAAATATCTCTAAAGAATTGGTGTGAGCACAAAAAGTTAGGTTGGACAAGCTTACAAGACATGATTAAAAACGATAAGGTCATCGCCAAATATCAAAAAATAATTAATACATATAACCCAGAATTTAGCCACATTGAACAGGTGAAAAAATTTAAATTAATTGGTTCACCATGGCTGCACATTCATGAAGACAATTCCAGCGCGGAGCTTACCCCTACCCTAAAATTGAAAAGAAGGGTCATCCGCGAAAAGTTTAAAAACGAAATTACCGAACTCTATTCATGATCTGGCTCTGTATTAAAACCCTTGTATTGATTTATATCTCCAAGTCCGTCAAGTTTCAGACCGAGAATCTTGGTAAGCTTTCCCGACCAAAATTTATATCTTTAGAACTACCAAAAAACTAAAAATTTTAAAATGAAAATAACCATCAGTTGCCTTTCCAATCCTAAATTGGCCAAAATCACCCTCCTTGCCCTTTTTACGGTTATTTTTTATTCCTGCGGAGAACAAGAAAAGGACAGCAATCCATGGGTTTCCCTTTTTGATGGGCAAACCTTAAATGGCTGGACACAAAAAGGTGGCGAAGCAAGCTATCTAGTTAGGGAGGGGGCTATTGTTGGAACAACAGTATTAAATACCCCAAATTCCTTTCTCACTTCCGATAAAATGTATGGTGATTTTATATTGGAACTAGACTTCAAAGTAGACCCAAGTATGAACTCGGGTATTCAAATACGTAGTAATAGTTACTCCTATTATAGAAACGGAACCGTACACGGCTATCAAATCGAAATTGACCCTTCGGACAGAGCTTGGAGTGCCGGTATCTATGACGAATCTAGAAGAGGGTGGTTGCATCCTATTTCGGATGAAAACAGCGCAGCTAAACGAGCCTTTAAACAAAATGATTGGAACCGCTATCGAATAGAGGCTATTGGAGATACTTTAAAAACATGGATAAACGATATCCCCGCCACACACTTAGTAGACGATCAAACAGCAAATGGATTCATAGGCCTACAAGTACATTCTATTCATGCAGATCAAAAACCGGGAACTGAAATTATTTGGAAAGACATACGTATACTTACCGAAAATCTTGAAACATATTCTAGAAGAAGCCCTTTACCTCTGGTAAACAAACAGAACAAACTCACGAAAAATGAGTCCGACCAAGGTTGGAAAATGCTGTGGGACGGAAAAACCACCGAAGGATGGAACGGTGCCAAATTGGATGGGTTCCCAGAAAAAGGATGGGTTATTGAAGACGGTGTTCTTACGGTATTGCCGTCAGGCGGTGAGGAATCAACTGCCGGAGGCGATATTGTTACTGTAGAAAAATACAGTGATTTTGAATTGATGCTAGACTTTAAACTTACCGAAGGTGCCAATAGTGGTATTAAATATTTTGTAGACACTGAACTAAATAAAGGAACAGGTTCTTCCATTGGTTTGGAATATCAAATTTTGGATGATGTAAAACATCCCGATGCAAAAAAGGGAAACCATGTGGGTAGTAGAACTGTTGCATCACTTTATGATCTCATCCAAGCCGACATCAACAAACCAATCAATGCCATTGGCCAATGGAACCATGCGCATATTATATCAAAAAACAATCATGTGGAACATTACCTCAATGGAGCAAAGGTTTTGGAATATGAACGTAAAAGTGATACTTACAGAAAATTGGTGTCTGAAAGCAAATACGTTACATGGCCAAATTTCGGCGAATTGGACAGCGGCCAAATCCTGTTACAGGACCATGGCGACCTGGTAAGCTTTAAGAACATTAAAATAAAATCAACAACCAACAACTAGATTATGACAAACAATAGAAGAGATTTCATCAAAAAGACAACGGCGGGCTCTTTGGCCTTAACCTTGGGTGGACTAACATTTCCCGCAATGGCAAATGCTAGAATATTGGGTGCGAATGATCATATTAATTGTGCCGTAATCGGGGTGCGTAGCAGGGCAAAAGCACACGTAAGGGCAATTCATGCCAATACTAACGCAAAAATCCTTTACAACTGTGATGTAGATGATGTCATCATAGAAGAACATAATATTTGGTGCCAGAAGACTATTGGTTATGTGCCAAAGGTTGAAAAAGATTTTCGAAAAATATTAGAAGACAAAGATGTGGATGCTGTATTCATAGCCACACCGGAACACTGGCACGCCCCTATGGCTATCATGGCTATGCAGGCAGGCAAACATGTGTATATAGAAAAACCATGCAGTCACAACCCACATGAAAACGACCTTCTTGTGGCTGCTCAGAACAAATACGGGAAAAAAGTGCAAATGGGCAACCAACAACGTTCCGCCCAAACCTCTATACAAGGTATAAAAGATATAAGAGCAGGGGAAATAGGTGAAGTTTATAAAGGCGAGGCTTACTATTCCAATAACCGTGGTTCTATTGGTAAGGGAAAAGAAATCACAGTCCCCAAAACATTGGATTGGGATCTATGGCAAGGCCCCGCGCCACGAGAGGCATACAGAGATAACATACACCCCTACAATTGGCACTGGTTCAAAACATGGGGGACTGGAGAAATGCATAATAATGGCACTCACGAAGTAGATATTTGTCGCTGGGCATTAGGGGTGGATTTACCGGAAAGCGTTACTTCATTTGGTGGAAAACATACTTTTGACGATGACTGGGAGTTTGTAGATAACCAGCAAGTAACTTTCAAATACCCTGATAATAAATTTATTACATGGACAGGCCATAGTCGCGGTGTTATCATGCCTAAACAACCGGGTCGTGGTGTCACTATTTACGGAAGCAAAGGAATTATACAATTAGATCGGAATTTTTACAAACAGTTCGATTTACAAGGAAATGCTATTAAATTAGAATTTGAAAAGGCGCAAAGTGCTACTACCAACACTAGAGGAGAAGGAAATTTGGACGTTGATCACATAGGTAATTTTTTCGACGCTATACGACGTGATACTTCCTTATATGCGGACATTAACGACGCCAGTATTTCTACGATGTTATGTCATCTAGGGAATATGGCACAGGATGCAGGGGAGACCTTAAAAATAGATCAAACTACCGGTAAAGTGCTCAACAATGAAAAAGCCATGAAAAGCTGGAAAAGGGAGTACGCCAAAGGATGGGAACCGAAATTGTAATCCAATTGAAATTTTGACGTAGTGGATGTATAAAGTCTGTTTTGAAACGTCTTTGCATGTCACGAATCAATCTAGTTCCTTTTATAAATTAACAAACAGATTACTTCTCTTGCCAAACGGTAGCAAAGAGAGGTAATCTGTTTTAATTTAGCTTTTTATGTAGCTGGAGCACTTATAGCTACGATTAAGACGATACACGCAAAAGTATACTTACATATTTCTACGATACTGCCCGCCTACTTCAAAAAGAGAATTGGTAATCTGTCCCAAAGAGCAGCGTTTACCAACTTCCATGAGGGTTTCGAAAATATTCCCATTAGTCATAGCCATTTTGCGCAGTTCATCCAATAAAGCGTCTTGATTTGCCTTATTGTGTAAATGCTCTAAAGTTTGGATCTGATGTTCCTTTTCTTCCGTTGTAGCTCTAATTACCTCATCGGGTAGAATGGTAGGAGAACCCTTGGAACTCAGAAAAGTATTCACGCCTATAATAGGAAATTCGCCATTGTGTTTTAAGGTTTCATAATGTAGACTTTCTTCCTGAATCTTATTTCGCTGGTACATGGTTTCCATAGCACCTAGCACTCCTCCTCTTTCAGTTATCCTATCAAATTCAAGTAAAACCGCTTCCTCAACTAAATCGGTAAGTTCCTCTATAATGAAAGAACCTTGTAATGGGTTTTCATTCTTGGTAAGTCCCAGTTCCTTGTTAATGATCAACTGGATTGCCATGGCCCTCCTTACAGAATCCTCTGTTGGGGTGGTGATGGCCTCGTCATAGGCATTGGTATGTAACGAATTACAATTATCGTAAATAGCGTACAATGCTTGTAAGGTCGTACGGATATCGTTAAAATCAATTTCTTGGGCATGAAGACTTCTACCTGAGGTCTGAATATGATATTTAAGCATTTGCGCCCTTTCATTAGCTCCGTATTTTTGCTTCATAGCCTTTGCCCATATCTTTCTTGAGACGCGTCCTATTACGGCATATTCCGGATCTATACCATTGGAAAAGAAAAAGGATAAATTGGGTCCAAAAGCGTTGATGTCCATACCCCTTGAAAGATAATATTCTACATAGGTAAACCCATTAGATAAAGTCAATGCCAATTGGGTTATGGGATTCGCACCTGCTTCGGCAATATGGTAGCCGGAAATAGATACGGAATAAAAATTACGAACGGTATTGGCAATGAAATACTCTTGAACATCGCCCATAAGCCGCAAAGCGAATTCAGTGGAAAAAATACAGGTATTCTGAGCTTGATCCTCCTTTAATATATCGGCTTGTACCGTGCCCCTAATTTCGGATAGGGTCTTCACTTTAATTTGCTGATACACATTTAAAGGCAACACCTGGTCTCCAGTAACTCCCAATAAAAACAAACCTAAGCCATCATTACCTTCCGGAAGCTCACCATGGTATTCCGGTCTCTGAGCGTCTTTATAAATAGAATTAATTTTTTTATCCACGGTTTGCTCCAAGCCGTTTTCCTTAATGTATAGCTCGCACTGCTGATCTATAGCAGCATTCATAAAAAAGGCTAAAAGCATAGGTGCAGGTCCGTTTATGGTCATACTTACCGAGGTCATTGGATCGGCCAAGTTAAAGCCAGAATAGAGCTTTTTAGCATCGTCCAAACAACAAACACTGACCCCTGCATTTCCTATTTTACCATAAATATCGGGCCGATAATCAGGATCGTTTCCGTAGAGCGTAACACTATCAAAAGCTGTAGACAATCTTTTTGCAGGAAGTCCCATACTCACATAGTGAAACCTTCTGTTGGTACGTTCCGGACCTCCCTCACCTGCAAACATTCTTGTAGGATCTTCTGCCGTTCTCTTAAAAGGATATAGTCCTGCCGCGAAAGGGAATTCGCCGGGCACATTCTCCTGTAGTATCCATTTTAACAAATCTCCCCAAGCCTCATATTTTGGTAGCGCAACTTTTGGAATTCGAGAATAGGAAAGTGATGTGGTATGGGTATCAATTTTTAATTCCTTACCTCGCACCTTAAATGTGTATACGGGATTTTTGTATTTAGCTACCTTCTCTTCCCATTCTAAGATTACTTTCCAATTATATGGGTCTAAGTCCAACTTTACCCTATCGAATTCTGCTAACAACAGTTTACATAAATCTGACGTATCCTTAGTTCGCTTGCTATCAGGCTCAAGCTCCAAGCCATGCACCTCTAGTATAGGAAATTGCCCAGTAACAGATTCCAAGGTCTTATAAACACCAAAAAGCTTTTGTGCCGTTTGTGATTGTACCACTACATTTGCGTCATAGGCTCTGTTACTTTCGGCTATTTCTGAAAGGTACCTTATTCGGGCAGGTGGTATCACATAAATTTTTTCGCTTGAGCCAGCTAAAAACTTAAAAGAGGATTTCAATTGTGCCTTTGTTTTTTCTACTAGTTGTTCTACAACCGCGCTGTATAAACGGTTCATCCCGGGGTCGTTAAACTGAGAGGCAATAGTTCCAAAAACTGGCAAGTCCTCTTGTTTGGCATCCCAAAGGTTATGATTACGCATATATTGCTTCTTTACATCACGTAAAGCATCCAAGGCGCCCCTTTTATCAAACTTGTTGATAGCTACTAGGTCAGCAAAGTCAAGCATATCTATCTTCTCCAACTGGGTAGCAGCACCAAACTCCGGCGTCATCACATATAGTGATACATCACTGTGTTCTATAATTTCGGTATCGGACTGGCCAATTCCAGACGTTTCCAATATAATTAAATCAAATGCTGCTGCTTTTAATACCTCAACTGCCTTGTTAACATGTTTTGATAGGGCTAAGTTTGATTGCCTCGTAGCCAAACTCCGCATATAGACCCTTGGATTATTGATAGCGTTCATACGTATTCTATCGCCCAATAACGCACCCCCTGTTTTCCTTTTAGAAGGGTCAACGGATATAATCCCTAAAGTTCTCTGGGGAAAATCAATTAGAAAACGCCGCACCAATTCATCTACCAGCGAGGACTTACCCGAACCACCGGTACCGGTGATTCCTAAAACAGGCGTTTTTGATTTCTTTGACGCAACAGCAACGGCTTGCAATGCATTTTTTGCTAAATCCGGAAAATTCTCCGCTGCTGAAATAAGCTTAGCAATGGCCTTATGTTCTTTGTTTGGGAGTCTATCCACCTCGTTTTTGATATTGTCCCCCACCGGAAAATCGGACTGCTGAACTAAATCATTGATCATACCCTGTAAACCCATTTCTCTACCATCATCCGGAGAGTATAAACGGCAAATACCGTAATCCATTAAATCTTTTATCTCAGATGGAAGGATAACACCTCCCCCACCACCAAAAACTTTAATATGCTCACTACCTCTTTCCTTAAGTAAATCGTACATATATTTAAAATACTCATTGTGGCCACCTTGGTAAGATGTAATACAAATGGCATTCACATCTTCTTGGATTGCTGTATTAACCACCTCCTCAACACTTCGGTCATGTCCTAAATGAATAACTTCCACACCTGTAGATTGAATTATTCTGCGCATGATATTAATGGAAGCATCATGTCCATCGAATAAAGAAGCTGCCGTAACGATTCTAATTTTATGCACAGGCTTATAAACGGATACGTTTTTCATAATGAAGCATTTAGGATTACGGTTTACTCTCAAATTTAAGCCTTTTCCCAAAAGGAATTAGAGCTAAGCCTTAGGAATAAGAGCCCATTCTATTCCAAAAGATTAAAGATTTTAGTCCAATTTGCTCAATTTGTAAAACAAAATGGAAGGAATTATACAAAACCTTATGTTTAATGTAATTATAAAAGCGTAATCACTTCCTAAAAAACGAAATCAATGGTATTATTGTATTGCTAATTGATATGGCATCATTTTGATATCTTTAGCATCACACTGTTTTCCTTATGCGAAAAAAACTAGTAAGAATTGGTTTAGTTTTATTCCTGATTCCTTGTTTGGCGTTGCTTATCTGCAACTACCTAATCAACTCTTTTGCAGAAGGGAAAACGTATAACAGTACTTCAAGAATCCCAAAGAACAAAGTTGGATTGATGCTCGGTACTTCTAAAAAAATAAAGGGAGGAAAATCCAATCCGTACTACGCAAATAGAATTACTTCAACTGTGGCCCTTTTCAATGCAAAAAAAATAGATTTTATACTCGTAAGCGGGGACAACGGTACAATATACTATAATGAGCCAACGACCATGAAAAAGGATCTTATCTCCAAAGGGATTCCAGCAGAACGTATTTTTTTAGACTATGCGGGTTTTAGAACTTTGGATTCTATGGTAAGAGCAAAAGAGGTTTTTGGACTTACAGAGGTTACCGTCATATCCCAAAAGTTCCATAACGAAAGAGCCATTTATTTGGCAGAAAAGAAAGGATTGAAAGCTATTGGTTTTAATGCCGAGGACATTTCTTTAGAATCTGGGTTAAAGGTTCAGCTGCGAGAGTATTTTGCTCGTGTAAAAGTATTCCTAGATTTGGGCCTTAAAGTCCAGCCTCGATTTTACGGAGATAAAGTCAAAATAGAATTGGGATTTGCACAATAATAAACCTAATAAAATGTCCAAGATAAAAACGTTTCTCAAAAACCTAGGACCAGGCTTGCTCTTTGCCAGTATGGCTATTGGAACATCACATTTGGTGCTATCCACTAAAGCAGGTGCCCAATATGGATGGCTCATGGTTATTCCTATTATTTTGGCAAATGTCCTAAAATATCCTTTTTTTGAATTTGGGGTACGCTATACCAGCATTACCAACAAAACACTAATAGAAGGATATTTGAATCGTGGAAAGGGATACTTATGGTTTTATGCTATCATAACCTTGATTACCACCTTTACAATTCTTGCCGCCCTTTACACGGTAACCGCAGGCTTGTTTATTAATCTCTTTAAAATTAATGACGTATCAATAAGCACCGTCGCATTAGGACTATTTATATTCATAAGCTGCCTATTGATTATAGGAAAATACAAATTCTTAGAAATTAGCTTAAAACTTGTTGTAAGTATCCTCTTTTTAGCACTTATTGTAACCACAGCCTTGGTTATTTATCAGGGACAGGTAGAAACCGTCGCAGATTTTAAGCCTATCCCTATATTCAACGAAGCAGGCATTTTATTCCTAATAGGTCTTATGGGGTGGATGCCCACCACCGTAGAGGCTTCTAGTTGGGTGAGTTTATGGAGTATAGAAAAATGGAAGAGTCAGGAAAAACCTTCATTAACGGAGTCGCTGCAAGAGTTTAACATAGGTTATCTTCTCACTAGCGTCTTGGCTCTATTCTTTATGACCATAGGATGGTTTACTCTTTATGGAACCAATACAGTACTTAGCGGTAATGCTGTTAGTTTTGCAGATCAAGTGGTACAATTATTTACAACGCATATTGGCAGCTGGGCCTATATATTTATTGCCATATCAGCCTTTGCTACCATGTTCAGTACATGCATGACTGCTCATGATGCGGTTACCAGGGTTAGCTTGGAAATTATTGGACTGTTACGACCAACTAAAGTCTCTATAAACAACAAAGTGAATTTTGGAATTTGTGTAGTATTATTGGCCATAATCAATTTCGTGGTTATAGCAGCATTTGGAGCAAATATGGGAAATCTTGTTGCACTAGCTACTTTTGTTTCCTTTATTGTGGCCCCGATAATAGGTTATATGAACTTAAAAAATGTGATGAGCGTTGATATACCTGTGCAATACCGGCCAAACAAAAACCTTCGTATTTTGACCTACCTAGGAATTGTGGTCTTATCCTGTTTTTCTCTATATTATTTCTATGTTATAATTTTTTAGCTTTACTATTTCTTATT
>CAZDOW010000027.1:0-39487 GCA_964507115.1 uncultured Maribacter sp. | reverse complement strand
GTTTTAAGAAGAACAGGACATACCGAAGCAGCAATAGATTTTGCCCGTTTGGCTGGACTTCAACCAGCAGGTATCATCGTGGAAATCATGAACGAAGATGGTTCTATGGCTCGCTTACCGCAACTCATTAAAGTCGCTAAGAAGTTTGATCTAAAAATTGTTTCCATTGAAGACCTTATAGCCTATCGAATGGAACACGATAGCCTGATCAACAAAGAGACGGACTTTGAGATTACAACTCGTTTTGGTGAATTTAGATTACGAGCGTATAAACAAACAACGAATAACCATGTTCATATTGCTTTAACCAAAGGCACATGGGCAAAAGATGAAGAGGTACTTACCCGTATTAATTCTACTTTGATTAACAATGATATTTTAGGTACGTTGACCAACAGTCCGGACGAAAAATTGGAGAACATGTTCAAATCCGTCAACAAAGAGGGTAAGGGCGCCATAGTATTTATCAATCAAGATTCCGAATCTTTAAACCTACTGTCGCGCTTAGCCGAATTAAAAGAATTACAAAAACAAGGGATTCATAAGGCCCCGAAGATAGAGATGGATACACGCGACTTCGGTATCGGTGCACAAATCCTACATGACTTAGGCATTACCAAGATGAAGTTATTAACCAATAGCACACAATCCAAAAGAGTAGGTATTGTGGGGTACGGACTAGAAATAGTAGATTACGTTTCTTATTAAATCAGTCCTCTAAAGCCGAAGCAATTACACGTGCCATGAGGTTTGCTCTATTTGTGACTTCTTCCTTTGTCCAACTTAGTTTTATCAAAGACGATATGGTCCTGCCCATCCACGCATCAGATTTTGAAAAATCAGACGTACTATAATCAGGTAATCCTTCCGTAATTTCCTTTGGAAATTTTCCTAAGGAGGTAAGATTTGTAAGGTGATCCCACTTCCTATAATAGTGCCAGTTGTTATCGAACCAATAAAAGCAAACATCCACACCGGCTGCACCTAATGCCTTGTGTGCTTTTCTGGCCTTTTCCTCGGTAGTTAAAAAGAAATTTAGAAACGAATAGTTCTCTACACCACCTTCGGGGACACGCCTAAACGTGAGTCCGTCTATATCGGATAAGGCCTCCCTTATTATGGTATAATGTTTCTTTTGAAGGGCCAAAAATTCATCTAGCCTTTTTACTTGTGCGCACCCTACAGCTGCATTCAGTTCTGATATTCTGAAATTATACCCTAAAAATGGATGTGTTTCCGCTCCCCTATCCTTCCCTATATGATCATGTCCATGATCAGAATAGTGATCTGCATTCTTATAATAGGATTCGTTATTGGTTATCAAAGCCCCACCTTCCCCACAGGTAATGGTTTTTACATAATCAAAGGAAAAACAACCCAAGTCTCCGTAACTGCCCAAAGGTCTTCCTTCATAGGTGCCACCAATGGCCTGACAGGCATCCTCCAATAGTAATAGCTTATGTGTTGTGCAAATATGTTTTAAAGCCGAAAGATCTGCCATGGAACCGCACATATGAACAGGCATAACCACTTTGGTCTTCTCCGTAATGGCATTTTCCACTGCTTTCGGATCCAATGTTAAGGTATCATCTATATCTACAAGCACAGGGATCGCGCCAATGGCAAGGATAGATTCAAAACTAGCGACAAAGGTAAAAGTGGGCATAATCACTTCATCCCCTGCCCCAATACCAGCACTTTGTAAAGCTACGGTAAGTGCTGCCGTTCCACTACTGAGCAATTGTGCATATTTGGTCTGCATACGTTCTGCTACTGCCTTCTCCAATTCTTTCGCTTTCCAATGGCCCTCTCGCATTCCATCAAATCCATAGCGCATCAATACACCTGAATCCAATACATCTTGAACCTGTGCTTTTTCTGCTTTCCCAAATAATTCGAATCCTGGCATCTACGTGTTTATTTTAAGCTTTTTATTACTGTGCGTCCCAACTATGTCTCAAAGTTACGATTCAAGCGGAAAACCCCCTAGATTTTCAGTAGCAATATCAACCAGTAACATGGAATTATTTTTAATCCAGCATATTTAAAAATAACGTTCGAAACCAAATATTGTATCGATTATATAGCAGTTCTAATTCAACATAGCATATCTAATTCTGCTTATATCGAGGTAAAAAACCAAAGCTTAACCGCCATTATTACGACCATAACCACTAAAAATATTTTTATGAAACCGTCTCCTTTTTTTACCGAAATTCTACTCGCCAACCATGCTCCGCTCCCATTACCAATGGCCAAAATGAGCCCTATTTTCCAATTCACCTTATCGTTAAACGCAAAAACAGCAAGAGCGGAAAGCATATATAAAAAAACTACCGCTACCTTGGTGGCATTGGAACGCACCAAGGACATTCGGTTGACATAATGCAAAAACAACATCATTAAAAATCCTAGTCCCGCATTTATGAACCCTCCATAAATACCAAAAAAGAAAAAAGTTATCATTCCCAACCAAAGGTATTTACCAGTAAGACGTTCTTCTAAATGGATTATACTAATTTTCGGACTTAAAACAATAATGAATACAACGGCAATCATAACCATGGCAAGGATGCGGTTAAAAACTTCTCCGGTTACATCCACAGCAATATACGCACCGATTATGGAGCCTAGAAAGGCAGCAATTCCAAGATAGACATTAAACGGAAAGGTAGACACACCCTTACTTTTAAACCCGAGGGTAGCCATTGCGGTCTGTACTACAATAGCCACCCGATTAGTACCGTTGGCTATATTGGAAGGTAAACCTAGAAAAATTAAAAAAGGGAGTGCCAACAGGGATCCTCCACCGGCCACGGTATTTATAAAACCTACGGTAAAACCCACAAGGACAAGTAATGGGTAATAGTACCATTCTTCCATAGGGCAAAAATACGGTTTGAATAAACATATAAGAAAGAGCAATGTAAAAGCTACTCAATACCTAACTTTTTGGAAGAGACTTACCTACTAGGTATCTAAAAACGACAGTAAATTTGAGTAGTATATTCAGGAAGTTATTTCAACTACAAACACGGTAGAAAAAAAATCCCACAAGTACTGTGAGACTTTTTTTTAAGAGGAAAAATGGATTTGAACCCTCGGAAGCTTTCACTTCACAAACCCTAAGACTTGTTGCATTTGACCACTTTGCCATTCTTCCATAATTTCAAAACGAAGTCGTCTTTAAAAGATGGTTCTCTGCTAGTTCAATCTCTGCCACAGGGAACAATTCACTTTTCACGATAAGGTTTGCTAATGCAAATTTAGTAATCGGTCGTTTCGGACTTCTTAAACTGTTTATAAATGAATTTCTTTTCTTCCAAACTAAATTCTTTGCCTTCGAACCAATCATAAGCAGTAATTTTTTCATTTTCAATCTGGGCTTTCCTAATGGCTTCCAAAGAAACCAAGTGCCAATGCAAGCCTTTTTTTCTGGAAACAGAATAGCCTACATCTTCCGTAATATAGGAGATTCTTGGTTCATTAAAGAGCTTAACACCATTTTTAAGGACGGCTAAGGTCTTTGTGAGCGCCATCACTTCCGAGAATGAATATCGAACAAAATCTGTGAATCCATTTTGTTTCGCGTTATACATCTTATCGCCTATTTCCAATTTTCTCATAGTATTATAAAGTGAGCAAAAATAGGAGCAACCCATAGTGCTAAGCAAGTAGCCTTTGGATTTGTTATTAACAAAAAGACTAGGACTTTAAACAACCGTATTTTTTAAATTATTTATAAAATTTTGATATTAATAAGTACATCTTTACGCTAATGTGTCATTTACCACAAAAAACAAATCTCCTAATTTACGTATATTCGGTACCTGACCAAAAGACATTTTTACAGCTATGAAAATTTTTAGACATTTTAAAATTTACGGTATTGCCCTTACGGTTCTTAGTCTTACATCCTGCAAACAAAAAGCGGATACACTTCCTACAACGGAAACTTCAGTATCAAAACCCAACATCATTATCATCTATGCAGATGATTTGGGATATGGAGAATTAGGTGCTTATGGGGCTACCCAATTAAAAACTCCTAATTTTGATAAACTGGCCAATGGTGGCATCCGGTTCACCAATGGTTATGCCTCTTCGGCCACGTGTACCCCTAGTCGTTACGGCCTTTTAACAGGCACCTATCCTTGGCGCAACAAGAATGCCAAAATTTTACCTGGCACTGCTCCCTTGATTATAGATACGATGCAATTGACAATTCCTAAACTATTGAAGCTAGAAGGCTACCGCACCGCTATTGTTGGTAAATGGCACTTGGGGCTCGGGAATGGAATAATAGACTGGAACCAAAGGGTAAGCCCTGGTCCAAATGAGGTAGGTTTTGACCATAGCTACATTATGGCTGCTACGCAAGACCGAGTGCCAACCGTATACATTGAAAATGGCTTAGTAGACAATCTAGACCCAAAAGATCCTATTGAAATTAACTATGCCAAAAACTTTAAAGGAGAGCTTACAGGAAGGGATAACCCAGAATTATTAAAAATGAAACCTTCCCATGGGCATGATAATAGTATTATAAACGGTATTTCGCGTATTGGATTTATGAAAGGTGGAGCTGCTGCAAAATGGGTAGATGAGGATATGGCAGACCATTTTCTAAAAGAAGCTCAAGACTATGTTAAAACGCATAAGGAGCACCCTTTTTTCTTATACTATGCTTTACAACAGCCTCACGTTCCACGAACACCTCACCCAAGATTTGTTGGCGCATCTGGTATGGGACCCCGTGGAGATGTTATCGTAGAGGCAGACTGGTGTGTGGGAGAATTTATTAAAACATTGGAGAAAGAAGGTATCTTGGAAAACACGCTAATTGTTTTCAGTAGCGATAACGGACCTGTGGTAGACGATGGCTATCAAGACGATGCCGTGGAAAAATTGGGAGATCATAAGCCCGCAGGCAATTTACGAGGGGGTAAATATAGTCTGTTCGAAGCGGGTACCCGGGTCCCTTTCGTCACGTATTGGAAAGGTACTATACAACCAGGAGTGTCCAACGCTTTGGTATCCCAGTTAGACCTCCTTAGCTCTATCGCAAAGCTAGTAGGGAGCGACAAAAAAGGTAAGGACAGCGAAGATCTATTGGAAACCTTCTTAGGTAGAAGTAAAAACGGAAGGGAGCAACTGGTTCTTGAAGCTACTTCTAGAACAGCATTTAGAAAAGGAGATTGGGCCATGATACCACCCTATAAGGGTAGAGCCGTGAACAAAATGGTTAATATTGAGCTTGGAAACGATACTATATATCAACTTTACAACCTTACAGATGATCTTGAGCAACAAAATAATTTGGCACAATCACATGCAGGCAAGTTAGCAGAGATGATTTTAGCCTACGAGCAAATTAGGGGCAAGGCAACTGAATAAATTGAAGTGCTGGAATAAAAATAAGATAAGAAGAGCTTTTAGTTCCCGTACTACATTTGTCTTAATCCAAATCGAACGAAATTTTAGTTAAATGAAAATAATCCTAAAAAAATATATACTCCCCTTAAAGCATACTTTTAGTATTAGTAGGGAATCACGTGATTTTCAAAACACGCTAATTGTTGGATTGAGCCTTAACGGATATATAGGTTACGGGGAAGCTACAGCCAATCCATATTATAAGATTACCGTAGAAAGTATGATGAAGGAGATTGAAGCAATACAATCTCAGATTGAAACCTTTGACTTTACGACACCGGAGGTATTTCATGGGTTCCTGATATCCAAGGGGCTTTCTAATTTTGCTAGTTGCGCTTTGGATTTGGCGGCTCATGACCTCAACGGAAAACTAAACGATAAACCCTTACATGAGATTTGGGGAACCAGTACTAAAAACTATCCCACTACCAACTATACCATAGGGATTGCACCTATTGAAAATATGGTGCAAAAAATAAAAGAAACTCCATGGCCAATTTATAAGATTAAATTGGGTACTGATAATGATGTAGCCTTAGTACGGGAGCTCAGAAAACATACCAATGCTCTTTTTCGTGTAGATGCCAACTGTGCATGGACAGCGACAGAAACGATTAGAAATGCTTACATATTAAAGGACTTAGGTGTTGAGTTTTTGGAGCAGCCTTTGAAGGCAGATGATTGGGAAGGGATGGAGAAAGTAATGCACCAAAGTGTATTGCCTATTATAGCGGATGAAAGTTGCATTGTAGAGCAAGATGTTGAAAAATGTGCCCTTCATTTTAATGGTATTAATATCAAACTGACTAAATGTGGCGGCCTTACTCCTGCCCTACGTATGATAAAAAAAGGGAAAGAACTCGGACTTAAAGTAATGGTAGGTTGTATGACGGAATCTACTGTTGGTATTTCTGCTATTGCCCAACTTCTTCCGCAATTAGATTATGTAGATATGGACGGTGCTTTGTTACTAAAAAGAGATATTGCCAAAGGAGTTCAAATTACATCTCAGGCTAAAGTAATATTTCCAAAACTAGCAGGCAGTGGCATAACACTTCTCTAATGACTCTTTTTATTGACGTTTTTCTCGTCTTTATTATAAAGGCAGAAAGCAAGCTTTATCTATACTTTGGAGGAACATACTCTTTAGATTTGTAAGATTATCCAGATTTTTATGAACTATTTGTAGAAAACACAAAATAGTATAGAACCAATTATGGGCTTTTTAAAAAATCAATTAATGTAATTAGTATTAAGGTATCATAACCAACTTCAACTATTCCAATAAGCGCTTTAAGACATTCAGCAGATTTTTCTTATCCACAAGTCACACAAATTACATTATTTAAGATCTAACTAAAAACCTCAACCCTTACCTTTCTGAACAATTAAACATGTATTATTCTTAATAAATGACCTTAAATTTTATGAATTTAACAGTATAATTCGTATCTTTTATGGAAATACTAATTCAATAAAATACACTAACATGAAAAAATTACTAGGCCTAGTCTTTTTAATGTTGATTTTGGTTTCGGCAACAGAATTTACTTCTGGAAAAACAGACACAATGCATTCCATAGAAGGCACATGGGAACTTCAAAGCTTTTATAATTATGATGGAGTAACTATTACAGACACGGTGCTTCCTCAAAAAGATTACCGTCAAGTAAAAATATACAATGCTGGAAAAATAATGTGGACAAGATATTCTCCACAAGATACTGTTGGACGCTTTGGGTACGGTTCTTATAAATTACACGAAAATCAATTGATAGAAACTATAGAATATGGAGATTACCAGATGATGAGAGCTTTGGATACCATGCGGGTTTTCTCATTTGAGCTTATGTTGACAGACGATACCTATAGCCAAATTAGCTCGGACGAAGAAGGTAATCATACGTTTTCAGAAAATTATATTCGAGTTAATTAAAGAGATATTTTAAAACAAAAAAAGCGGCTAAAGGCCGCTTTTTTTGTTTTAAAATAGTGGTAACTAAAGATTATAGTTATCTGCTATTGCCTCTTCAACAGAACCAATAGAAGCCAAATAACGCTCGGCATCCAAAGCTGCCATACAACCTGTTCCTGCTGCAGTTACAGCCTGTCTGTATTCTTTATCTTGTGCATCTCCAGATGCAAATACCCCTGGTAAATTAGTTTTAGTAGATTTTCCTTTTGTTATAAGGTAACCCGTTTCATCCATATCTAATTGCCCCTTAAAAATATCGGTATTTGGTTTATGACCAATAGCAATAAAAAGTCCTGTAATTTCAATGTCTTCTTTTTCTCCGGTCTTGTTATTTGCCATACGCAAACCTTCTACAACTTGTTCACCAAGCACCTCATCCACTTCGGTGTTATAACGCACTTCAATATTTTTAAGACTATGTACGCGATGTTGCATGGCTTTTGAAGCTCTCATATGGTCTTTTCTTACAAGCATGGTCACCTTGTTGCAGATATTTGCTAAATACGAGGCTTCTTCCGCTGCAGTATCCCCTGCCCCAACGATAGCTACATCTTGTCCTTTGTAGAAAAAACCGTCGCAGACCGCACAGGCAGAAACACCACCTCCGCGTAATTTTTGCTCACTAGGTATTCCTAAGTACTTTGCAGTTGCCCCAGTAGAAATAATTATCGTCTCCGCTTCTATGACATTTCCATTGTCCACTGTTACTTTATGGATACCACCTACTTTGGTACTCAATTCGCAGGCCGTAACCATACCTATTCGCACTTCGGTACCAAAACGTTCTGCTTGTTGTTGTAACTGTACCATCATAGTTGGGCCATCTATTCCATCAGGATATCCTGGGAAATTATCCACCTCGGTAGTCGTTGTTAGTTGCCCTCCAGGCTCCATTCCTGTATACATTACAGGTTTTAAATCTGCCCTTGCAGCATAAATAGCAGCGGTATATCCCGCAGGTCCTGAACCTATTATCAATGTTTTTAATCGTTCTATCGTATCAGACATAGTGTTGAATTTCAATCAAATTATATAGTACAAAAGTAGGTTTTTGGACCAAAACCTTACAGTGAAGTTATTAAAAGTTTTTAGCACCTAGTGTAAAAGCTAGCATAAGCTCTTATTGTTTAACCATCTCTGGTGTTACGACTGTCCTGAACCCCGTATGTTCCAAAGAGGAGTCGGTACTAGATCCCATTTTAGCAGAAACCCGATAGCTTGCACAGTAAGATGCACTGCATAAAAACGAGCCTCCTTTAATTATTTTTTCCTTGGCATAGGGATTATTTTCCGTATACGGTATTCCTGCTCCTTGCGGGTTAAGACTAACGGTATTTAAGGAAGCAGTGTCTTTATAGTAGTCCGTATTATACCAGTCGCTGGTCCATTCCCAAACGTTTCCTGCCATATCATATAGGCCATAGGCATTGGCTGGATAGGATTTCACAGGTGCCCTTAGTTCAAAACCGTCTATCATAGTATTGGCAACCGGAAACTCCCCTTCCCAAGTGTTTGCCTGTTTGTCCAATACGGTAACATCATCTCCCCAAAAATAAGTTGTGCCATATGTACCTGCCCTTGCGGCCAGTTCCCATTCTGCTTCCGTAGGCAAACGCTTTCCTACCCATTCGCAATATGCTAATGCATCTTCATGGGAAACCTGTACTACTGGATAATTATCTTTTCCTTCTATATTACTTTTCGGACCATTAGGATGTCTCCAACTAGCACCGATAGTCCACTTCCACCATTGGGAAAAGTCATAAAGATTAGTGACAGAACTCGGTGTTTTTTTAAAAGTTAATGATCCTGGTTGCAGAATAGAATCATGAGGTTTCTGGGTCCCTTCCGGTACCTGTTTTTTCATTTCCTCCCAATCAATTTTTCTTTCCGCCGTCGTGATATAGCCCGTCTGTGCAACAAACTGGGAAAACTGGGCGTTGGTCACCTCCGTGACATCCATAAAAAATCCATCTATTGCCACTTCTATCGCGGGTTTTTCATGGTCCATTGCCATTTTATCTTGTGGTACAGCACCTTGTAAAAAAGTGGCACCGGATATCCAGACCATTCCCTTAGGAACTGTTATATTTTCGGGAGGGTTCACTATAAGAGGTTTAGGGTTTTTCACTATTCTTATAGGCTCTTCAACCATTTTCTCTGCCTTTTTGGCCTCCTCTTTGCAAGAAAACAGTATTGATAGTAATGCGAGCGTATATATTGTTTTTGAAATAAAATCTAAGTTCATGGTTTCGATAATTAGCCTACAAATTTAATCTGTTTCAGGTAATAACCCCCCTTCAAGCAAGGGAATTTGAAATCGCTCTAGTTCTGATTTTGTGTGTTCTTTTTCGAAAATTAAAGCTGCTTTTTTAAGTATATCTGGATATTCACTGGCGACATTGGTACTTTCGGTTGGGTCTTTGGATAGATTATACAATTCTAACGTGGGCTCTTTCTTATCCTTCAAATGTTGTCTAACCACTTTCCAATCACCCATTCTAATAGCTACTTGCCCTCCATATTCGGGAAATTCCCAATACAAAAATTCGTGCTTTTTTTGATTAGGTGCTCCTAGTAAAGTAGGCAAGAGACTTATACCATCGGTCTCTGCTGGAACATCATAACCTGCAATCTCGCCAAAGGTGGTCATCATATCATAATGTGCGGATGGAAGATCACTTTCCGTACCAGATTTTATTTTAGACGGCCATGTAAAAAACGTAGGTACGCGGATACCTCCCTCATAAACAAAACCCTTACCCTTCCCAAAGTTTTCCATAAACGGACCAGCGCTATTAAACCACTCGGGGTCGACTCCGCCAGCAAAAGTGGGTCCGTTGTCTGAGGTGAAAACAATTAGTGTATTTTCATAAACACCTTGACTTTTAAGCTGTTGCACCAATTTACCTATATTTTCATCTAAATAAGAAATCATAGCAGCATAACCTGCCCTTGGATTTCTATGTGGAAAATAGCCATTTCCATTCCTAGCCAAATAGGGAGCTTCATCTCCAAATTTTTCAATGTAATAATCTACCCATTTTTGAGGTGCCTGAATGGCCACATGAGGTATTGGCGTGGCCCAATAAAGAAAAAAAGGATTTTTGTTCTGTGCCGCTACAAACCCACTTATTTCTTGGTACATTAGATCAGGAGCATAGTCAGGCTGCGTAAACTTAGAATAGCTCCTTGGATCTAAGGAGTCTAATTCCATAGAAAAAGAAGTATGCGGAACAATGGTATCATTGTTTAAACGTACACGGTTTCTATTTTTGTACAAATGTAAAGGGTAATAGGTGTGTGCTTGCCTTTGGCAATTGTAGCCATAGAAAAAATCAAAACCCATGTCGTTGGGAACCGAATGTGTGTGTGGAGCCCCTAAGCCCCATTTGCCAACCATACCGGTTGTATACCCTACTTTTTTCAATTGGTGTGCTAATGTTGTTGTACCATCAGGTAGCGGATGTTGTCCCTCTAAAGTAGAATCCTTTGCCATGGCCTTATAATCCCAAACATTACCACGTTCTCGCCATTCATGATTTCCTCGAATATAAGCGTTACCAGAATGTTTACCAGTTAAAAACATATATCTGGCCGGAGCACAGACGGGGGCACTTGTATAATGCTGGGTAAATAACATACCGGCATTGGCTAAAGCGTCAATATGTGGGGTTTCAATCTTTTCTTGACCAAAAACACCAATCTCCCCATACCCAAGATCATCAGCAAGTATGTAAATAATATTAGGTTTAGTTGGTTCGGAACTCGCCAATTTAGCTTCTTTTTCTCCGCAAGAAGCAATCGATAATACAGTAGTTATAACAAGGAAGTGCTTAAATAGACTCATAGTACAAAGTTTCGATTGAAAAGATACCAATTATCATAAAAACACCCGGTGCTATTTTCTAAAATGTGTACTTTAGTTTCCTGATGCTTGCAAGTCTGCAGCATAGTTATTTGCAAATTGCACTAATACATCAATCATTATACAAACAGAACTGCTTTCGCTATGAATGTTCCTCATAAAAAGAACTCACTTAAAATATTCATCCTTTTGATTAGTACCGTATTGATACTAAACTCTTGTAAGGAAGAGACCAAAAATTCTACCGAACAACAGCTATATACAAACGAATTAATAAACGAAACCAGTCCGTATTTACTACAACATGCACATAATCCGGTAGACTGGAGACCTTGGAGCCAAACTGCGCTGGATGAAGCTAAGGATAAAAACAAACTGGTATTGGTCAGCATAGGCTATTCTTCATGTCATTGGTGCCATGTGATGGAGGAAGAAACCTTTTCTAACGATTCTATTGCCAAACTAATGAACGAGAATTTTATAAATATTAAAGTAGATCGTGAAGAACGCCCAGATATAGACCAAATATACATGACGGCGCTTCAATTAATGCAGGGAAATGGTGGATGGCCCTTGAACGTTATTATCCTACCAAATGGAAAACCCTTGTACGGCGGCACATACCACACTAAAGAGCAATGGGCACAGGTACTTAGCGAAATTAGCAAACTATACAGGGAGGACCCTGAAAAAGCCGAAAAGTACTCGGATATGGTGGCAGAAGGCATACAGGAAATGAACCTGATTTCACCTTCAACAGATGTTGAACTTTTAGATACCGAAGTGCTTACCGAAAGTTTAGAAAACTGGAAACCAAATTGGGATACCGTTTGGGGAGGAGACAAAAGGCAAGAGAAATTTATGTTGCCCGTAAATTTGGACTTTCTATTAGATTATGCCCTATTAGCCGATGATTCTGAAACATTAAAACATGTGGAACTCACATTGGATAAAATGGCTATGGGAGGCATCTACGACCACGTCGCCGGTGGTTTCTTTCGATATAGTACCGATGCTGAATGGAAGGTTCCACATTTTGAAAAAATGCTTTACGACAACGCACAGGCCTTAAGTCTCTACGCTAAGGCTTACAAGGTATTTCGTAAACCTGAATACAAAAACATCATACTGGGGACAATTGCGTTTTTGGAACGGGAAATGAAAAATCCGGAAGGGGCCTATTATGCAGCTCTAGATGCACAAAGCGACGGAAAGGAAGGAAAATTTTATGTATGGACGGAAATGGAATTGAAGGAAGTATTACAAGAAGACTTTAACCTGTTTTCTAGCTACTATACTATTCAAAAAGAAAGCGTTTGGGAAGACAATAACTATGTCCTACACAAATCCTTAAATGACGATACATTTTCAATTGAAAACTCCATTACAATACCTACACTAGAAAAATTAAAAGCAACATGGCACAAAAAACTGCGAATCGCAAGAAATAAAAGAATGCGACCGCGTACCGATGATAAAGTACTTATTTCATGGAATGCGCTTCTTATTAATGGCTATGTGGACGCCTACACGGCATTAGGAACAACGACGTATTTGGAAACGGCAAAGGACATCCTTAAAAGTTTACAATCAAAAGGCTACACCGACGGCGAATTGGGACATTCTTACAAAAAAGACAGTAAACATATTCCTGGATTTTTAGAAGATTATAGTCTTTTGGCTAATGCCGCATTGAACTTGTACAGCATATCGCTTACTACAGAATTTCTGGAACTAGCCGAAGAGCTGACCAGAACGGCTCAAGAAAAATTCAATGACCCCGCATCTGGAATGTACACCTATAACCAAGGAAAGGAGCTTATAGCCAAAATAATAAGAACAGATGACGGAGTGATACCCTCCCCTAACGCTATTATGGCTCAAAACCAATTATTACTAGGTCATATACAGTATGATAAAGATGCTATGAAGAAAGCAAAAACCATGCTATCCTCTATGATACACTTAACTAAGGAAACTCCATATTCCTATGCCAAGTGGAACAGCCTTCTATTGCAGAGCACGTATCCCTTTTACGAGGTGGCTATTGTAGGTAAAGAAGCAAAAAGCCTTATGGAAGCGATGAGCAACCAATATGTGCCCAACACTTTACTGGTAGGCAGCAACGTGGATAGTGATCTTGCACTCTTCGAGGGCAGGTATTCGGAAGATGGCACGTTCATATATGTTTGTAGGGACAATACCTGTAAGCTTCCTGTTAAAACAGTTAATGAAGCCATAGAACTTTTGGGTAGAAAACCAAACGAAAATTCTTTTAAATCTCTTATAGGAACAGAGTTGCTAAATTAGAAAATAAGGTAGTTTTTTTAGTATATTCAGCCAAGCTTTTAAAAGGATTCCTATGATGTTATTTTTGTTAATAGTAAGTGTTTTAATTATTGTGCTATTGACGGCCAAATTGAATGTTCATCCTTTTTTAGCACTCCTTACAGCCTCCTTATTCTTTGGTATTACTAGTGGAATGCCATTAACGCTGCTAATTACCTCTATTGAAGAAGGTTTTGGTGGAACCTTAGGTAAGATAGGGCTCGTGATTTTACTCGGAGTGCTTATCGGAGCTTTTTTAGAACAGACAGGAGCTGCTTATAAAATGGCGGAATTAGTGCTGCGAATAATAGGAAAAAAGAACATTCACGCAGCCATGGGCATACTTGGCTACATCGTATCTATCCCTGTTTTTGCTGATAGCGGTTTTATTATTTTGAATCCCTTAAACAAATCTTTATCGAAAAAAGCAAAATTATCCATTGCAGGGACCAGTATCGCTTTAATTCTTGGTCTTATGCTTACGCATGTAATGGTGCCACCAACACCAGGTCCTATAGCAGCAGCAGGTATTTTGGACGCAGATATAGGATTGGTGATGGTTTTAGGAATTATTGTGAGTGCCCTCTCACTAATTGTAGCCATTATTTACGCTAAACGAGTAGCAGGTAAAACCTATATAGACCCTAATCCAGAACTTACGGAAGAAGATATCATTGAGAAAATCAAAACAGCACCTAGTACCTTCAAATCATTTTTACCAATTGTTGTGCCAATCCTGCTTATCATAAGTAAGTCTTTAGTGCTGTTCTTTATGCCTACCGACATGGAATATGATTTTTTAATACCCCTTATTTCTTTTGTAGGTTCCCCTTTAATTGCACTACTCATTGGGTTGTTATTGGCCTTTACCCTACCCAAAAAGTTTGATTTGGCGATGCTTTCCGAATCTGGATGGACGGGACAAGCACTAAAAAGCGCATCGACTATTTTATTGATTACAGGAGCCGGTGGTATTTTTGGAAAAATCCTTCAGAACTCTGGTATAGGAGATAATATGGCTCAGATGTTCGAAGGCATAACGATTGGTATTTGGCTTCCATTTCTTTTATGTGCGGCGATTAAAACTGCTCAGGGCTCCTCTACAGTAGCGCTAATAACAACGGCTTCCATAATGGCTCCATTGATGCAAAGTATGGGGTTTGAATCAGAGATGCTAAAAGCACTTGTAGTTATAGCAATTGGTGCCGGCGGATTAGTAGTTCCACATGCAAATGATAGTTCTTTTTGGGTAGTGACCCAACTTACAGGAATGAACGTAAAAACAGGGTACAAGCTTTATACGAGAGGAGCACTCCTAATTGGTGTTTTCGCAGCTTTTGTTGTTTTTACTATTTCACAGTTTGTCTAATATCATCTGTGTTTTAGCGTTAAACCATGAACATGGTTCTATATTTATCTTCATTCGTTACGGTCAAGGACGACATTCGTTTAAGTTCTAATAGCTAGTTTGCCTTATCTCCCAAATTCCTTAGATGAATAGCAAAAGTCAATACTTATAGAAAGCAAAAATGCATCTACCCAGTGCTTATGGTAAATGCATTTTACTATTTTAAGATTTGGATAACTTTTTAGTTCCCCTTCTTATAGTCTTCTAAAAATTTTGCCAAGCCACTGTCCGTTAAAGGATGCTTTAGCAATCCTTTTATAGCAGATAAAGGTCCTGTCATAACATCTGCACCTATTTTAGCGCAATCGATTATATGCATTACGTGACGTACAGATGCCGCTAAAATTTGAGTTTCATAACCGTAATTATCATAAATTAAACGGATATCAGCTACAAGGCCTAAACCGTCGGTAGAGATATCGTCCAACCTTCCAATAAAAGGAGAAACGTAGGTTGCACCAGCCTTAGCAGCTAACAGTGCCTGTCCCACAGAGAAAACCAAGGTTACGTTGGTCTTTATTCCTTTATCAGAAAAATATTTACACGCTTTAACACCATCAGCAATCATAGGAAGTTTCACCACAATCTGTGGATTAAGTGCCGCTAATTTTTCTCCTTCGGCCACCATACCGTCAAAATCGGTAGATATAACTTCTGCACTCACATGACCATCCACTTCATTACAGATTTTTTTATAGTGCGCTATAATATTCTCCGTTCCCGTTATACCCTCTTTTGCCATTAAGGAAGGATTCGTAGTAACGCCGTCCAAAACACCCATATCTTGAGCTTCCTTTATATCTGCTAAATTTGCTGTATCTATAAAAAATTTCATTTGCTATATTTTTAATTGATTATTTATTTTAAAAAATCCACTACTTGTCCAAATACTTGAGCTCCAGTAAATCCAAATTTCTCATCCAATACTTTTGCCGGAGCAGAATACCCAAAATGCTCCAATCCAAATACTTTTCCATTTGGTCCTGCCAAGCCCTCTAAGTTAACTGGCAAACCTGCCGTAAGTCCAAAAATAGGCTTGTTCGTTGGAATCACTTTTTGTTGGTATACTTTAGATTGTTGTCTAAAGATACCTTCCGATGGAATGGAAGCTATGTTCACTTTTAATCCTTCCTTGCTTTCCAATAATTGAGCCGCTTCCACTAAGGTTGCAACTTCAGAACCGTTGGCTATTAAAACCACATCTGGATTTTCAACTTCTTGAACTAGGTACCCTCCTTTTTCTGCTTGCAGCGCAATTTGATATCTATCACCTGATTGTGCTGGAATATCCTTTATCCCCTGTCTAGAAAAAATTAGTCCGGTTGGTGTCTTAGTATTCTCCATTGCCATTTTCCAAGCTACATTTGTTTCCATGGAATCCGCAGGACGTAAGGCAACAAAACTTTGTTCGTGGCTATGGTTCTTTAATTTTTCTAACAATCGAATTTGTGCTTCTTGTTCTACGGGCTGATGTGTAGGACCGTCCTCACCTACTCTAAAAGCATCATGTGTCCAAACAAATTTCACCGGAAGCCCTTGAATACAGCTCAAACGTATAGCAGGTTTCATATAATCAGAAAATACGAAGAACGTAGCAACAACTGGGATTATACCTCCATGCAGCGCTATTCCGTTTGCAATGGTTGCCATGGTCAATTCGGCAACCCCGGCCTGTAGAAAGGCACCTGAGAAATCACCTTTCTTTAACACAGTAGTCTTCTTAAGGAAGCCATCGGTTTTATCACTGTTGGATAAATCTGCAGAAGAAACAATCATATTCTCGACATTTTCAGCCAAGTAGCCTAACACCGCTGAGGAGGCTGCACGTGTTGCTAAACCTTCTTTTTGGGTGATGGAACCAAAATCCAACTCCGGTAATTTTCCTGAAAGAAATGTATCTAACTTTGTAGCAAGTGCTGCATTTGATTTTTGCCATGTAGCTATTACCTTCTTCTTTTCTGCCGCCGCTTCTGTCTTGTTCGCCAAGATATCTGCATAAGAGGCTGCTACTTTAGCGTAAATACCAAAGGGATCAGAAATATCTGCACCAAGATTCTCCATGGTTTTATCGTAGTCCGCGCCGGTATCCCCTATAGGTTTACCGTGCAGTTCCGTATATCCTTCGTACATGGTGCCATCTGCAGTAACGCAACCTTTTCCCATTATGGTTTCCCCTATTATAAGTGTAGGCTTCTCCGTTTCCCAATTTGCATCGTTAAGTGCTTGTCTGATCTGTTGATGATCATGACCATCTATGGTAACCACTTTCCATCCCCAAGCTTCATACTTTTTGGCGGTATCTTCGGAAGTTACCTCATCTGTTTTTGAGGACAACTGTACATCGTTGGAATCATAAAACATAATAAAGTTGTTCAACCCTAAATGCCCCGCAATTCTACCTGCGCCTTGTGAAATCTCCTCTTGCACACCACCATCAGAAATAAAACCATAAATCTTGTGGTTCATCCAATCACCAAAACGTGCTTGTAGAAATTTCGCAGCAATAGCAGCACCTACTCCCATAGTATGCCCTTGTCCCAATGGACCTGAGGTGTTTTCTATTCCCCTTGCCACATCTACTTCTGGGTGACCCGGTGTGACGGAGCCCCACTGTCTAAAACTGGCAAGGTCTTCCTTTTTATAATTCCCAAGTAAATAATATTGCGAATACATCAAAGAAGATAAATGGCCAGCATCCATAAAAAATCGATCCCGAAAAGCCCAATGCATATCCGATGGGTCAAAATTGAAAAACTCCGAATATAAAATATGCATATAATCGGCACCTCCCATTGGTCCTCCAGGATGTCCTGAATTCGCTTTCTCTACCATTGAAATGGCCAATGCCCTAATATTATCGGCTGCTAATTGATCTAATTCCTTGTTCATTTTTACTTATGGTTACGTTTTGCTAGATTTATTTAATTTGTATGGCAAAATTTGATATCAAAGATACCTGATTTATAGTGCTATCAAAAATTAAAATCGAATTTGAAAGTAAGTGGTTTCTATATAGCAAAATAAAAGACCATAAGGACCAAAGGTGTTTTTCCAAAAGGGTTTTCAGAAAAATGAGTAAAAAATAGTAGGGACAAAATTTATATGTTTTAAAATAATCGTAATTAATGGGTACTTCTTAAAAATATGAGGAACGATTGTTTGTCTAACAAAAATCATTCAAAACATCTAAACTATATTTAAGCGCAGGCAAAACTTTAGAAAATGACAGGTTTTACCTCCTCGGTTGCACATGTTCGAGGAGGTCTAGCCATCAATTTAGTTTCTAAAAAACAAGTAAGCTCTTTTTCTAGTTACGGTCTCGCTTCCAAAATCAAATTAAAAGGCGTTTCCATAGCTCGTTTGAATCTTGAAAACCCACCTTTAGTAATTACCTCTTTCAATCTCTTTTCTCCGGCCTGTGCTCCCAGGGCAAGTCCTACTTCTTGGTTCAATGAACAAGGTGTGCACAACATTGTTGAAAACGCATAAAACGCCCTACCAACAGGATTTAAGTTTTCTTCTAAGGAATCTTTTGCAAAAGGCTCAACTACCATAAAAGTACCATCCGGTTTTAGTGCCGCTTTTGTGTGGGCACAAGCACCAACTGGGTCTCCCATATCGTGTAAACAATCAAAATAGGCGATGAAATCATAATCCGTACCAGGAAAATCTTTAGCTGTTGATACTTCAAAAGAAATATTGGTTAAACCAGCATCCTTTGCTCTTTCTTTTGCTTGTTCGATAGATTCTTCATGAAAATCAAATCCAATAAAAGTAGACTTAGGAAATGCTTTTGCCATTATTATGGTAGAAGCTGCATGTCCGCACCCAACATCCGCTACTTTGGCCCCTTTATCTAATTTCTCAACAAGGCCTTCCATTGCAGGAAGCCAGCTAGAAATTAGGTTTCCTTCGTAAGAGGGACTAAAAAATTTCTCTGTTCCACAGAATAAGCAACTGTTATGATCTCCCCAAGAAACACCTTCTCCCGTTTTAAAAGCCTTTTCAATTTTGGGTTCATCGTGGTATACCGAAGAAATGGCATAAAAAGCTCCAGTCATAAAAACAGGGCTTTTTCTGTCACCAAAAACCATAGTCTGTTCCGGTGTCATAAAGAATTTTTCTTTTTTAGGGTCGTACATAACATAGCCCGAAGCTGCTTGAGCGGATAGCCATTCTCTCACATACCTTTCAGCTGTGTTGGTCTTGCTAGCTAACTCGGTTGAAGTCAGTGGTTCTGATTCGGATAAGGTGGTGTAAAGACCAAGTTTATCTCCAATTGTGACTAGAGGGCCATTTGCGGCCGCTCCCATTTCCGTTACTACTTTACCCAGTAAGGCATGTAATTCTTCCT
Organism: uncultured Maribacter sp.; assembly: GCA_964507115.1. Lineage (GTDB taxonomy): Bacteria > Bacteroidota > Bacteroidia > Flavobacteriales > Flavobacteriaceae > Maribacter. The sequence continues at coordinate 20,118 of CAZDOW010000027.1, read as the reverse complement.
CGTTTAATTCCATGATATATGTATATAATTAGTTAAATAGCTTCAACAACCATATTGGCAGTTGTTTTTAATCATGGGGGAAGTTCGTACGTTCGGCACTATCTCTATAAGACTAGCATCGTGTTGATATAGGCGGTATAAATAACTACTTGAAACAGTATTATTTACATCTAACTACCAAAATGTATTTTATTTAAGTATTCTTATTAAGCTACCAATGCATTAGCGTAACAATTCGTCAGCTATATGCTTACAGCAACAATATGCAACGGACTGTATGGTCATTAAATTCACTTGCAATCAAAAACCATTTGGTAAACCCGAGGAACAATACCTCACAATTGATAATAGTATTTGAGTTTTAGTACCTAATGCGTTTTGAATGTCGGGGCATTCTGGGAGAACTCCAAAAAAAGTATTTTTAATCACTACGGAGGAATGTAGCTTATTAAAAGTACGTAAATACTTTTAATAAAGGGTATTATATAGGTTTACCTAAACAATGTATATCCAAAAAATTAGAAATCAACACTATCAAATATGGTTTACATATGTTTAGTCCTTGGATGTTCCTTACATTAGGATATGTTCTCGTTTGCTTGAAAATAATATGCATAATACAGCGCATTGCAACTTAAGGCGTTTAGCGTTGTTCTCTCTTACAAATGATGCAGTTGAAACCATCGATAATTTATTAACGAAAAAGTACAGTAGGCAAATAGATACTTGAAGTTAAAAAGAAGCGTGAAACTAGATACTTTGTTAAAAGTAATTAATGAAAATTAGAAAACTAAAGTCTCAAACAGCCTATAAAGTATGAAAGTGACAGCAAGGTGACATTTAAATGGCGTGCTAAAAACCGAGATAACGCTATAGATTTGTACCAACAAAAATGATACACAATGAAACAGCAATCCGTTAAAGACAATTTAGCATACCAACGAAAATTAAAAGGATATACCCAAGAAGAACTTTCAGAAAAAACCACCGTTGGTGTGCGTACAATACAGCGCATTGAAAAAGGAGACGTACAACCTCATTTACAAACCGTAAAATTACTAGCTGTAGGATTAGCTATTGAAGTCAAGGATTTAATTGTGTTAGATAACCCTAAAGAAGAAACGATTCAGCGAAAATGGATGCTGCTATTGCATGCATCCCCTTTCTTTGGGTTCCTTATTCCGTTTGCTAATGTTTTATTTCCACTTTTCATTTGGATAAATAAGGCGGAAGACAACAAAATATATGATGCACATGGACGCGCAGTCATCAATTTTCATTGTACGATTAATCTTTTCCTAATTATATCGCTGTTGTTATTTTTTCCTTTTCCAGGTATTAATTTTTTCGGCACAGGCATAGTTTTTCTTTTCGGCATCATTTTTAGTATTAAAAATATGATGTCTGCTTTAGGTTCGGGCACCTGTAATTATCCACTTTCTATTCCTTTTCTAAAGCCTAAAAAGGCTTAAGCTTTTTAATTTTTACAAATAAATTATGTTAGGATTATTAGTAATAATAATAGTCTCATGGATGCTCTTGCATTTTATTGAGAAAAAAAATATTGAAGCTTTAGGAATCATTCCTAAACCAAAACGCCTAATTCAGTTTTTAGTTGGAATGTTGTTTATGACACTTATAAATCTTTTAATGATTTATATTGAAAGCTTTGTTTTGAATGTTGAATGGAAACTAAAAGATGACATTAACTACAAGTTAATTTTTGAATCATTTATATATCATCTTAGGTCTGCTTTAACTGAAGATTTAATCTTTAGAGGTGCAATTTTATATATTCTTATGCGTAAAATAGGAGCTAAATGGGCAATTTTAACATCAGCTATTTTGTTCGGAATATACCACGTCTTTTCATACGGAATGATTGAAGATAAAATCATCTCTGTTATATATGTTGTTCTAATAACTGGTTTTACAGGATACGTTTGGGCGTATACATTTTATAAAACAAAATCTATAATGCTGGCTTTAGGGTTTCATTTGGGATACAACCTTTTAATGACCTTATTTTATGAATCAGTACCATTTGGCGAATTGATTTTTATGGAATTATCCAAAACAAATCTTACTGATTGGAATTGGCTTTATTATAATCTTGTAAAAGGACTATTCCCATCCATTGTCACTTTAATATTTGTAAAAACTCTTGTGATGTCAAACTTTAAAATTTTTAAAAACAACCAGCAATACTGGTACTAGTTTCTTGTACATGGTAGATAAAGCATCGTTTAATACATGGCCTTCATTTATTGGTTTCATTCTTATTTTTAATGGCGTGTTTCTAGTAGTGCCATTTATTATTTGGAAATGGAATTATTTTCCCTTTCATAAAAAACATAACATAAATGTGATTTAACGAAATCATCGAAGTTTATACTTTTAATATGTTATTAGAAATATGCTGCAAAATAAAAAGTCTTTGCTAGGGATGAAAGCATCAGTTTTTTTGGGAATATTTAAAAAACACACTAGTACAAACGCAATTTTAAACACACCACCAAGCATAGACTATTGGGTTTTTTCAATGCTTTCATAATTTAACGTCAGTGTAATTTTTCCTTTTTTCTGATTGGTTTCCCGCATTTTTTTACGATCAATAGTTACATCACTACCTGCAAAATTAAGTGGGATTCTAATGCGGTCCATTTCAAATGAAACATCCAATTTGGTAGGGAGTACAGCCTGGCTATCGGGGTATGTGAGGCTGAGTGTATAGGTACCGTCTTTTTTAGTATTAATTTCGGCCCAAGTAATGCGTTGGTTCTGGGTATTTATATGCAAATTGGCCACACTAAAATCTGCTTTATTATCTGATGGCAAAATAGAAACTGCCAAAAGTGATGTTGATTCCCCTGCTACCATACCTCGATCTATTGCCAAAAATGGATACTCAAACAGTTCGCTAAACGATAAGTCTAATCCTCGTTTGGGAATAAGTACAAAATCTTTAGCCGTGATGACTATATCCTCACCCTTTTTAAACTCAGCCTTCGCTTCCTTATCTGCCATTTTAATGAAAGAAATGTCGACATGTAAGCTTATATCTGCCAGAAAGGTTTCAATGCTATCCAGCCTAGATTTTACTAGAGAGACCTGCGCTTCGGCCGTTTGACAAAAGCCACTAGCAGAATAAAAAAACAATAAAAGCATTCCAAGTCGTTTCATCCAATGTCTTTTTTCTGAAATAAAAATAGTCCCACAAGCATCGTTACCAGGGTATAAATACTTAGCAAAACAGAATTGATTGTAATCGCCTTCCAATCGATGTCGCCATTAAAAAAATATTGCCATGTATTGTTCAGTTTAAAAAAGGCCATCTGGTTCAAGACATCATTGCCTAAATCTATTTTCAACAATAATGTAGAAACAATCAAAAACAAAGCCGCCACAATCCAAGTTTTAAAACTTTCTTTAAGCAGCACGGCAAAGGTTAAGCTTACAACCGAATAAAAAACTAAAGATAAGGTTCCGAATAAAAAAGCATACACCAATCTATAAAAGGCATCATCGTGTTCAAAAAAAGTGAGTCCGTTGGTATAGACCACCAAGTCGCCCTTTCCAAAAATTCCGTACGACAATACAAATGATGTTAGCGCCAATAGTAGTACTAAAAGAATGGTAAACAAACTGGCTACGATATATTTGGCCAATAGATACTTCCATTTCACAACGGGTTGCATAAGCACCGTTTGTAGGGTTTTTTCCTGATATTCGGTGGTAAGCATACCAGACACAATAATCATGCAGAGTAGTGGCACGTGAAACCAAAAAGAGTTTAGTATAAAGTATATAATTAAGTTCCCGTTAATAAGGTTGCCTTGAAGGTAGAATGTGTCTTTTAAATTGGCTAACACGATATCAATGATTCCTGTTCCTTGATAATAAGCACTTAATAACACAATGGCTTCAATAAAAAGAAGCCCCAATATTGCATAATAGGTGCTACTTTGTCGAAACAGTTTATACGTTTCAATATAAAGCAATCGCATCATTTCTGCTTCGGATTAAATAGTTGTTGCAAGTCAAGTACAGGCTTGCAAGAAGTAATTCCTATTTGCTGCTGCGATAATTTAAATATGATTTCAGAGATTTCAGTAGCCGACGTAGAAATAGTTGTATAATTTCCATTCGTCACGGCATCGTATTCGGTTAGAAAAGATGCATTTTCAATACCGTTTCCGCATAAGGTATAGCCTTTAGTACAAGCATCAAGGATTTGGCTGGTCGCTCCGGTTTGTGTTATTTCCCCATCATGAATTATTGATAAGTTTGTACAAACCGTGCTTAACACATCAATGATGTGCGAAGAGATTAATATCGTCATTTGCTTTTGTTGCGCCAGATCAAAAACAAGTTGATTTAATGCTTCAATACCTAGCGGGTCTAAACCTGAAAATGGCTCATCCAAAAGCAAACATGAAGGGTTATTGAGTAAGGCCACTGCGATACCTAAACGTTGTTTCATTCCCATAGAGAAATTACGAACCGGATCTGTTCTATCTAAAGGTAAACCAACTTGTTTTAGTGAGGCTTCAATAACTTGTTTTGAGGTATTTGCACCTTGCATTTTTGAAAATAGCCGCAGGTTTTCATGCGCATTTAAATAGGGATATAGCGCTGGCTTTTCAATAATACCGCCAATTTTTTTTGCGCTGTCCCCAGATATTTCAATGGTACCACTATCAGCAGTAACTAAGCCGAGTAAAATTTTAAACAAGGTCGTTTTACCAGCGCCATTTGCACCTACTAATCCATGAATTTCTCCTTTACCACAAGACATACTCACGTCATGGAGGGCTCTTATTTTGTCGTATTTTTTATGTATATGTTGGCAGGAAATCATGCTGCTTGCGATTTGGTCATGGCACGATAATCAAATTTCGGCTCATAGAAACGTTCTAGAAAGGTACGCGACCAAAATATTTTTTTAAATAGAAAGAAGGGTTCCTTTATCATAAAATAAGGTATGTAGTGATACCATTTTACGCCAGAGGCTTGATAGTATTGTTGTAGTTGGTCATTAATTCCTAATTCTTCTGCAGCGGTTTCTGCGGCCATGCGTTGACATTTGGAACCTATATAAAAGAGCGCAATTTTCTCATTAAAACCATGAATAAAGAAATTGTCCTTTGCACGCTTATAGTTCTGATAGCGAGACCAGCCATCCATGATGACTAAATAAATATGAACAAAAGAAAAAAGAAAAGACCATCCCCAAAACAGAATCCATGCTGTTGATTCAAAATTAATAGCTTGTTTTAGTTGCACACCATACACCCAAGATTCTAAGATGAAAAGTAAAAGTGCACCATACAAAAGCCTACCTACTCTAAAATAGGAAAACGACGGGCTTGGTTGTGCGGGTAGCATATTTATTTTCATTAAAACAAATATATCATTTCATGAATAATAAAAAAAACAAAAAAGTGTTTCTAGTGGTCATAAATATTTACCCTTGTTTTTGGTGTTTTTAAATCTTCGCTTTTGGACATATAATAACTTTAGAAAAATAAGTATGCTTAACCCAAATTGGAGACCTGACACGAAAACATAGGGCTATCAAGTATAAACATAGACCGAATATCCGCTTTTAATTTTTTGGATGAATCACAAGATTAAGAGTTAGTTAGTGCCAATGAAAATGATTTTAGCGTAACTATGTACCCAATGAGATTTCCTTATGATTGGCGTAAAGGGCTTTAAAAGTTTAAGCAATTATATTAAAAACCAAAGAGCACTAATTCGCAGATAAAACAAAAATTAGTAGTTTGCTTCAAACCAATACATCATATAATTACATCAATTAAAAATATTATGTACTTTGTAAAATATTATTTGGTGTAGCATATAAAAAACAAAAATACTATGAGTGATAGCGGAAACACATTTTTAGGTTTAGTGACAGGAACAGCAATAGGGGTTGTTTTGGGAGTTCTATTTGCTCCCGACAAGGGGGTTAATACCAGACAAAGGCTAACAGATGAGGCTTTATTGGCCAAACAAAAAATTGCAGAAACAACAGCCGAATTAAAAGAGCAAGCTACTACCGCAGCAACAGCCCAAAAACAAACTTTAGATGAACAAGTAGAATCTATTGTTTCTAGCGCAACTTATAAAGCTGACGATATTATAACAGCATTAGAAAGCAAGCTAAAAGATTTAAAGGAGAAGAATAAAAAACTACAAAAAAATCTTGTAAATTAATGAGTATAGGAGAGTCTATAGCAGAAACAAACAAAAAGGCGACTGATATAGGCGAAAAGTATTTAAAGACGTCTTATGAATATTATAAACTAAAAATATTCCAACAACTAACTGTAACCATTAGTATGGTTTTTAAGGCAATACTAATAGGCGGTTTTTTTGTGATTGGTCTTGGATTTATGGCGTTGGCCTTAGCTGTGTTTATTGGTGAAATTTTAAATAGTTATACACAAGGGTTCATTATTATGGGGTTAATCTTTATGTGTTTCTCTTTTATCGCCTTGCTATTCAAAAAGCGTGTAAACGATTTTGTGGTTGCTATTTTATCTGAAAAGTTTTTTAATTAATATGAAGACAGTAAAAACATACAAAAATGCAGAAAGCGTTGAGCGCGATTTAAAAATTTTAGATTTAGAGCGTAAAATAGCTTTGGAAGAGATTAAACTTTTAAAAGAAGAGTATAAAGAAGATTTAAAACCTATAAACTGGCTTCGTTCTGCTATGAAATATGCCAGTAAATTTGGTAGTATGATGATTTTAAAAAAAATATTGAAATAGAAAATACACGATTACTTTTTTTTTTAAAAAAATGACCAAAATGTGTTTTAAAGTTTCCTCTACTTTGCGAAAAATGTCTACATTATATCTCTTTAAGGTTGCTAGCTAAATTTTGAGTTGGCTTACCACTTCCTTGTCTATTCAGCAGTTGACATAAAGCAAAAATTTGCAGATAAGAAAAAAATATTCTTCCGCAAAAATCATCATTAACTACTAGTCAAAAATAAAACAGGGAAATACTGTGAATATACTATTCTAGAGATAGTTATTATCGCGATTGAATTTGGTATGTGCCACTACCCTAACCACCGCACTTTATCTAAACCCATATATGGTATAGTTTATGCGATATTATTTATTTTGATCTAGACTACATCTTTCCCTTGCGCATAAAGAGTTCGTAAGCTTCATTAATCAAAAATTTGAAGGTAACGTTACTTTTAAAGATTTTCATTATTCCTCTTTTAGAATTTGAAAGTAAAAGTCTAAATCATAAATACTAATGGTTTCTCTAAACTTACTTTTAACAACTATTCTTTGCTAACTGGTTTTTCTATCATACTTTTAATTATCGCGGCACATAAAAAATAGGACCCATTAGCTACTGTAATCCTGGATTTAGACGATTGTTAATTTTGTTATATATTTAGTATCACGCATCGCCAAATCAAGAATACCAAATGAAGATAATGATTAACAAATTAAAGGAGGATGCCCCTTATCTGGATTCGACCAGAAACAAAATCCTACTTATTTCTTTCTTGGTTGTATTCATCAATATTTTCTTATTAGTATACAGTCCCTTTAATATGAACGATTGGGCTACAGACTTTTATTTAGGATATATAATTATAGGAGGCAGTGTTCTTTTTCTAACTCAGTTTGTACTTCGCCCTTTGTTCGGTCTACAAAAACTAAAAGTCTATAGTCTTTTAGTATGGTGTTTCTTTGAGACGCTTTTGGTCACATTTGGGATACATCTTTTTTATAGTCCAACTGCACCAACATTCCTTGAAAAATTAAATGAGTATTATATAACCTTAGAATACGTTGCGCTTATTATTATAGGGCCGTATCTTCTATTTGTATGGTATTTGGGCCTACAACATAAGTTTTCATCTTTTAGTAAAATAAAAGATAATAGCCTTAAACCAGCGCTTATAGGTAATGAGCTTTTGACTGTAACTGGAGAAAACAACAAAGTTCTTTTGGCAATCAACTACAATAAACTGTTATATGTCAAATCTTCGGGAAACTATTTAGATATCTATTATTTAAAGGGAGAAACAGCTTCAAAAGAGATTGTTAGGTTAAGTTTAAAAGAACTTGAAGCAAAAATAACGGACTCCAGTATTGTGAGAATCCATAGGTCCTATATGGTCAATAAGCATAAGATTTCTTCTTTTAAGAAAACCAGAAAGGGTTATAAAATTATCGTACAATACGCTCCGGAAGAAGTACTTCCTGTTTCTTTAGGGTATAAAGATAAATTCGAAGAAGCGCTTGAATTAAATGTGTCCCATTAGTCACAGCATAGTACCTTTTTATAACAAAACTCTTAAAAACTTAACATTCTCCCCTTAATTCCGGTTAATTCGTGATGTAAGTTCATTTTAACGGCTTTACATTATTAATTTGACAATTCGATTTTCGGGGATAAATGAGTAAAAAAAATATCATTTTAAAATCAAGTATCTCTGGACTTCTTTTGGTCTTACTGCTGCTGTTTCTAATTCCTAATAGTCATTCTGAAACTTATGAAAACGTTCCAAAACTAAACACCAATTGTCCTCCTGGCTTTAAGAAAAACGCCAACAATGAATGCATTGCACAAAACTTGTACATGCAGTACGATTCTCCTAATAATAAAGGAGTAGGCGGATTAAAGACTTCATTACCCGAGATACGTGACCGTTTTTCTCCTCAAGAAATAGATTTGGGCCGATACCTTTTCTTTGATCCGGTTTTATCCGGTAATGGTACGGTATCCTGTGCCACCTGCCATAATCCACAAAAGGGTTTCTCAGATGGACTGTCTACCAGTATAGGCGCCAATGGTGAAAAATTACCGCGTGGCGCTCCTACCCTTTGGAACGTTGGTTATCTAAAAAAACTCTTTTGGGATGGACGCGCTCTAACGCTTGAAGAACAAATGAAGGAGCCTCTGTTCGCACACAATGAGATGAACAATACGCCGGAAAACCTATTAAAAAATTTGAACGATATTGAAAATTACCGTGACCTATTTGCCGAGGCCTATCCGCAACGATCAGCTTCCAAGGATATTGATTTAGAAGAAATATATAAAGCTATTGCAGGGTTCCAAGCCTCCTTGGTCTCTTTAAATAGTAAATATGACCAATATGCACATGGTTATCACGAGGCCTTGAATGAAAACGAAATAGCAGGTCTTAACGTTTTTCGTTCGTTTGTAGCTCGTTGCGCCGAATGTCATACCCCACCACTATTCACTAACCAACAGTTCGCCGTCATAGGCTCTCCGGAGCCTGATGGCCTTCCGTTAGATGCGGGTGCGCAAGTACCTTTTAAAGACGCTACCCTACGTGGGGCGTTTAAGGTGCCAACCTTGCGCAATATCGCCAAAACTGCGCCTTATATGCATTCTGGAAATTTCGAGACACTTAGGGAAACAGTCGAATTCTATACCAAAGGCAGGGGCCATGCCGTTCCCGAAGGGGAAAATCTCATTATCCATTGGCATATTTGGGAACCTCAACTATCCGACTACGAGTTAGATCGATTAGTAGATTTTTTAAAGACATTATCAGACGAAACTTTTACACCTAAAATACCGGAGATCTTACCTTCTGGACTAAAACCATCTGTTTAATCAATACTAATTATACTACCATGAAATCAACATTATCAAAAATTATCGGTGCCATTGTCTTACTGGCTGTGGGCGTGTTTTTAGGAAAATCATTCTTCTCCTCACCCAAAATAGATACCGTGCCCATGCCTTCTACCATACAGTATAGAAATGTTGGCCTATCTGAGGAAACTACCCAAGTTGCCCAAAGCAATGAATTTAATGGGAATATCATTGAGGTAAAAGATGGTGCTTCTATCCAAGAAGCTGTAAAAACGGCAAATCCTGGTGATTTGATCCGTGTATACCCTGGCACCTATTCCGAGAATGTATACATAGACAAAGATGATATCAGTCTGCAGGGAGTTGTTATCAATGGTGAATGGCCCACTTTGGACGGAAAGGGCGAAATAAACGACGCCTTTCTTTACTCAGGTAACGGAGTTCTAATTGAGAATTTTAAAATTATCAACTATAAAGGTAACGGTGTTATGGGTCAGGCGGGAAACAATTTCGTTATCCGTAACAACTGGATTATTGATACAGGGGTATATGGTATTTTTCCTCAATACGGAAAAAATGGACTGATAGAGCACAACGTTTTAAGTAAAATTGCAGATGCCGCTATTTACGTAGGTATGTGCGATAATGTAGATGTACTTCATAATGAAGTGTTTGATAATGTAGCTGGTATTGAGATTGAAAATTCAAGACATTGTCTGGTTGAGAATAATTATGTACATGACAATACAGGCGGTCTTTTAGCCTTTGTTACGCCAGGCCTTCCGATAAAAACAACCTTTGATGTCATATTAAGAAACAACTTCGTCATCAACAATAATCATGAAAATTTTGCGCCAAAAGGTTCTACTGTGGGCGGCATACCTGTAGGTACAGGCATACTCATTATGGCTGCAGATGATGTAATAGTAGAGAACAATATCATCACCGGAAATGATAATTCAGGAATAACTATTGTGGATTTAGCTACAGGTGCACCAAAAGCAAATGACCCGAATTCAGAAGGGAATCCTGACAGAGTAGTTATCCTAGACAATATAATGTTTGAAAATGGAAATAACACAACCGGAGAGTTGAAAGCAATAATGATTACCCAGATGGATACCAAAGGTCCAGACATTTTTGCCTTTGGCGGCGGTACAGGAAGTACCATACGAGACAAGAACAAATACCGCACCTTTGGGTTAGATGAGTATGGTATTGCCCAAATTACCAATACTGATGATATATCAACTATGATGACGCCGTCACCAGTACCTGCAAGGTCCGTAAGCAAAGAAGAACTAGGTGAGCTTACCTATTACGGGGTGTGTGCAGGTTGCCATGCCTTTGGCACACGTTTGATAGGCCCACCAACCGAAATCATTCAAGCTATTCACAATGGCAATCCTCAAGGTATTGTAGATTATATGAACAACCCAAAGAATCTTAGAGAAGACTACCCAGAAATGCCACCGCAGAACTACTTGGATGATGCTGCTAAAATGGCCGTGGCAGAATACATATTGGCGATGAAACCTTAAGTTACTGAACATTATACGAATTTTTAAATATCATGATATGAACTAAAATGTGATTCATTATCCAGATCATAGCTGTGAGACCGAATTACGACTAGTGCCAAACACAAAGGAGGCATAACCAGTAAATAATTAACAACCTAACACATATGAAAAACCTAGTATTACTGGTATTCGCCATGGTCTTCACCATTTCGGGTATCGCACAAACATCTGTTTCCGGTACGGTCTTGGAAAAAAATTCCAATATGCCTTTAATTGGGGTGAGTGTTCTTATAAAGGGAACCGCCACGGGAACTACAACAAATTTTGATGGTAATTACACTCTTGGCAATGTTACCAAAGATGCAGTTCTAGAATTCTCTTCTATAGGATTCAAGACCTTTGAGGTGATAGTGGCTGGAAAGTTGACCATAAACGTCTCTTTAGAAGAAGACGACCAACAGCTAGATGAAGTTGTGGTGACAGCCTTGAATATTGAACGTGATAAAGAATCCTTGGGCTACTCCATTTCCCAAGTAGATGGCTCACAAGTGAACGTAGCGCGCGAAAACAACGTCATTAACTCTTTAAACGGAAAAGTTGCCGGTTTACAAATTACCCAATCCAATACTGGCGTGGACGGTTCCAGTAGAATTCTACTGCGTGGTGTTACTACAATTAGCGGTAACAATAGGCCCTTGGTGGTGATTGACGGTATTCCAATGGGTAATGGTTCTGGGGGCGCTGGTTCTGGAGGTGGCGTAGATCGCGGCGATGCCTTATCGGATATCAATCCGGATGATGTGGAATCTATTAGTGTTTTAAAAGGTGCTGGTGCTTCTGCGGCATACGGTTCTTTAGGTATAAATGGCGTTATTTTAATTACAACCAAAAGCGGTACCAATAAATCGGGCGTTGGAGTTTCCCTAAGTTCCACTTTTACCTTTACGGATATTATGCTCACGCCGGATTTTCAAAATGAATACGGTGCTGGCTTCTTCAATGATTTTGCTCCTATAAATGCAGATGGGAGACCGGTACTAGATTATCCTTTTTCATGGAGTTGGGGACCAAAAATGGAAGGGCAGCCGTATACTAATTGGCTGGGACAGACCGATAGCTATACCCCACAGGGAAACCCCTATGAGGATTTCTATCAGACGGGCTATAGTATTGCCAACACCGTTGCTTTTCAAGGTAGTTCCGAAAAAGGCTCCTTTAGAATGTCCATTACAGATGAGGACATCCAAGGCATTGTAAGCAACAATACCTTAGCTAAACAAACCTTTAATATTCGTGGACGGTCACAATTAACGGACAAGTTCAGTATAGACGGGAAGATGACCTACGTTACTAGCAAAGTAAAGAACCGGCCAGATCTAGCGGAAGGTGGGGGTAACACAGCCTTACAGCTTTCCTTAATGCCGCGTGATATTCGCTTAGAAGATGTACGCAACAATACGGTGAATGCACAAGGCGATGAAATCAAATGGAACTTGGATAATACCTTCAACAATCCATATTGGGCAATAGACAATATCGAAAACACTGACAATAGAGATCGGTTTCAGGGTTTACTAGCAATAGATTGGGATATCTTCAAGAATTTTTCACTTTCTGCTAGGACCGGAATGGATTTTGTTCTGTCCGACTATTATAACCATGCTGCAAGAGGCGCACAATCTGAAAGCAACGGGCAAGGTAATTACAGTCACGAAAGTGGAAAAAGTAGGATTTGGAACTCGGACGTACTCGCTACCTATAAGGCTGATATTGGTAGGGTAAAAATAATCACCAGTCTTGGTGCCATGCATAGGGAGGAAGCCTTCAGCAACCAACGCATCTTTGGATTTGATAGCAAGGTGCGCGATTTTTATAACATCAGTAATTATAAAAATTCCTTTAGCAACGAAAGCATTACAAAAAAGGCAATTACCTCTTATTACGCTTTGAGTCAGTTCCAACTAGGAGGTTACCTTTATTTTGATGCTTCATTACGGAACGATAACTCATCGGCCCTACCTAAAGACAATAATTCCTACTGGTATCACTCGGAAAACGTAAGTTTTTTGTTTTCTAAAGCCTTGGGACTCAATCCAAAATACATCAGTAAAGGAAAACTGCGCGCATCCTATGCAAAAGTGGGCAACGATACGGGCGCCTATCGTACCCAAGCGTTTTACACTATAGACCAAACAGTTACACTACCATATACCGTAGGATCTATTCCGGGTAGTTTACCTTCTTTTGACTTGCGCCCAGAAACGTCCGAATCTTGGGAAATTGGTACAGAACTTGGGTTTTTTAATAACAGGTTGATGCTCGATTTTACCTATTTCCAAACAGATACCAAAGACCAGATACAGGCCGTACCCATTTCAAGTGCAACAGCATTTCAAAGCGTCGTGGTCAATGCCGGAAACATAACCAACAAGGGTGTTGAGGCACAAATCAACGCTGTCCCCATAAAAACTGCCAATTTTGAATGGAACTTAGGTGTAAACTTTACCAAAAATAATTCCATGGTAGAATCCTTAAATGAAGGTTTGGAGAGTATCCAATTGAACCGATTGTGGTCCGTGTCTGTAGAAGCAAGACCAGGCGAAGAATTTGGTGGTATCTACGGCAATGATTTCAAGCGAGACAATTTTGGTCGCAAACTAATCACCAACGATGGCCTATCGCAACGTGGCGAACGTATTTTGATGGGAAACATTAATCCCGATTGGTTTGGAGGCATCAGCAACACCTTCCGTTATAAAAATCTAACATTAAGCACCTTAATTAGTGTACAGCAGGGCGGGGAATTCTATTCCTATGGCCGTGCTTACCGTATGTTCTTTGGAACGGATGCTAGAAGTTTGGCAGGCCGCGAGACAGGGATTGTGGAAAACGGTATCAATGAGAATACTGGATTTGAAAACGAAGTGGCCGCACCAGCCTTCCTAAAACAGTTCACGGACATCTTTAGCAATGAGGTATCCAGAGACCAAATTTTGGATGCAAGTAACGTAAAACTACGTGAAGTTACCCTAACCTATAGCTTTCCACAAACGATATTGAAGGACACCTTTATCCAATCAGCCAATCTATCGGCCATTGGGCGTAACCTTTTCTTTTTATACAACGCCGCCGGCGATATAGACCCAGAGGCCGGATACAGCAGTGGTCCTGCAGGTACTGCTTTTGAGCACTCTTCCCTACCCTCTACCAGAAGTTACGGACTTAATCTTAAACTTAACTTTTAAATTACCATCATGAAACCGATATACACTATTTTAAAAAAAATCGCGATGGTTACAATCATAGCGACAGTACTGTTTTCCTGTGAAAAAAGACTGGACGACCTGTACGACAACCCTAATGCAGTAACTACAATTGATGATGCAGCACTGTTCACAAAAGCTGTTAGAAGTCTATTTTTAGAAACCACCGGACAATCTGCAACACGATTTTCTGGACACTACGGACATTATTTTGTTGCGGGAAGTACGTCACGCCCGCCCGATCAATACGGCGATGGTTTTGACCAAAACTATAACGGGATGTACGACGAAATGTACGGCGGTACTATTCGGCATATAGAAGAAGTATTGACCATTACCTCGGCACTGGAAACACAAAATTCAGTACGAAACGCCATGGCCAATGTTATTGCAGTACTAGGCTATGCTAAACTGACCGATGCTTTTGGAGATATTCCCTACACCGAAGGTGGAAAGGGAAAAACGGAAAACATCATACAGCCGGCCTATGATACACAAGAGAGTATTTATAAAGATATGATCTCAAAGCTTACGACCAGTATTGAGGTGCTACAAAGTGCAGACCCTACCTTGGGCTACCCGAACTCGGATCCTATTTTTGATAATGACCTTACCAAATGGGTACGTTTTGCGAATAGTGTACGACTCCGTTTGGCTATGCGCATCCGTTTTTCGGACAATGCGCTCTCAAGAGCAACGGTAGCGCAATGCCTATTGGCCCCATTGATGGAAACTAACGCGCATGACGCCTACCTCATACAAACAGAAGGAGCCGGCAATAGATGGTTTCTAAGTAGAACCAATTTTCCGTTTATAAAAATGTCAGTAAGTGTCATCGATCAATTACAAGGTACTGGTGACCCTAGACTACCTATTTTTGTGAGTACCGATGGGAATGGAGACTATTCCGGTATGATTAATGGTTTGGATGATACCGCTTTTGGAAATTCTAATTATGCTGCAAAATCAGATATAGGCGTTCCGCTTTCATCACCTGATAGTAAAATTTATATCATTAGTGCTGCCGAAACTTGGCTACTCCGTTCAGAGGCCGCGTTGGTCTATGATGCAGATCCGGCGAATGCCAATAGCTTATACCGTCAAGGTATCGAGACCGCTTTAAACCAATGGGATATAGAGGCTTCAAATATCAATGCTTTTATGGCCTCCCCTGCCGCAACCTTAGCCGGTAGTAATGACGAGGAACAGATAGGTACTCAATTATGGTTGGCCGTAGTTCCTAACTTCTTTGAGGGATGGACGCAGATTCGCCGAACTGGCTACCCCGTTGTTGAGCAGCGTACGGCTGATAATCTTTCCCAAGGTGTTACCAACGGCATATTACCTACCCGATTCTTATATTCCTCATTTGAGCTGGTTTCTAATAAAGAAAACGTTTCAGCGGCGATTGCCAACCAAGGGCCAAATAAAATTGATACGCCAGTCTGGTGGGATAAGAATTAAGATTTTTGCAGGTTAGACGTTATACGTAGTGAAATAAAAAATAAAAAATATATAAAATGAAAAATCAAAAAATACTGTTACTAAGCCTGCTTGGTCTGTTTTTAGCAGGATGTAGTGATGACGATGAAGGGCCTATGGCCTTAGCAGATTTTCAATTCTTTGTGGAGGATACCCAAGTAACTTTTAACGGCACTGTTGCCAACGCGGATAACATTGCGTGGGATTTTGGCGATGGCGGCACCAGCTCAGAAGAAGATCCAGTATATGCCTACGGAAATGCTGGAACTTTTGATGTGGTCATGACCGTAAACGGAACCAACGGGAGTTTTAGCGAGTCCAAACAAGTGACTATTTTACCCTCCTTTGATTTACTCCTTACAGGAGGTCCTGCAAGGCCAGAAGGGAAATCATGGCGACTAAAAACAGCATTTACCTCTGGTAAAGAAGGTGCCGGTCCGGTAGATAACGGGTTAGGAATTTTGTTACCTTCCGTTGATAATCTTTTGTCCGCTGTTGGCCTGGGAGCTTCCTATGAAGACACCTTTACTTTTGTGTACGATGGCACGTATAAAGTGGACAATAAAGACGGACAAAGCCTTATGGGACTAGTCTATGCAAGTATTTTTGAGGGTGCCAACATTACGGCCGTATCCGCAGATGTAAACAACGTACCCTTGGCAACTGTACTGTACACGCCAGTTACCGATGCCACTTGGGAGCTATTTGAGGGTGATTTTATTGTAGATGCGGCCACAGGGCCAGTGCAATTTACGGACAAACGACAATTGATTTTGGCGGAATACTTGGGTTTTAAAGATGCCAGTACAGTTGTTATTCTGAAGGAAATAACGGAAACCACCATGAATGTAGCCTTAGGAATACATACAGAACCATCGGTTTTTGACAAGCCTACGCTGTTATTCCATTTATCACTAGAAGCCCTTTAGGTATGAATTAGGGCTCAATTTTATTGTTCTATATTAAAAGGAGCCGTTGACTTTGCCTATTCTTCGCGTATCAAATTTGAAATTGAGTTATCATAAGATGGAACAACTACAAAAACAACGAGATTTTTTCAAGACCCAGCAAACAAAGGATGTCAGCTTTCGTAAAAAAGCCTTAAAACGACTCCAAAAGGAAATTGTTGACAGAGAAGATGATATATGCGATGCCATTTATGCGGATTTTAAAAAGCCTAGATTTGAAACCCTAGCTGCCGAAACCCAATTTGTTCTGGCGGATATTAAGCACACCTTAAAAAAGATAGATCATTGGGCCGAACGGGAACGAGTTTCAAGCAGTTTAATGAACTGGCCTTCATCCGATTGGATTTATAAAGAACCGTATGGAAATGTATTGATTATTGCTCCATGGAACTATCCATTTCAATTGGCAATAGCTCCCCTAGTAGGAGCCATTGCGGCGGGAAATACGGTGATTATAAAACCCTCTGAGGTTACCCCAAATACCGCAAAAATTATTACGGAGATTATTACAGCCAGTTTCCAACCCGAACATGTAACGGTTGTTGAAGGTGGTGTGGAAATCTCTCAGCAATTGTTGGCCCAAAAATGGGATTATATCTTCTTTACTGGAAGCACAAGAGTAGGAAAGATTGTTTATGAAAGTGCCGCAAAGCATTTAACACCTGTTACCCTGGAATTAGGAGGTAAGAATCCTACCATCGTAGATGAAACAGCCGCTATTTCAAAAGCAGCCAAACGTATTGTATGGGGGAAATTTCTGAATGCAGGCCAGACTTGTATAGCCACAGATTATATTTTAGTACATCACGCTGTAAAAGATAAATTAGTAGCTGCCTTAAAACAAAGTATCATAGATTCCTACGGAGAGAATGTTGCTGCATCAACAGATTTCTCAAGAACGGTTAATGCAGAGCACTATGCTAGTTTAAAACGCATGCTAGAGGGTCAGGAAATACTCTTTGGAGGCCAGACAGATGACGCCGATAACTTCCTAGCCCCTACCCTTGTTAACGAACCAAAAATAGATAGCAAATTGATGGAAGGGGAAATATTTGGGCCGATCCTTCCTATTATAGCTTACGGAACCGAAACCGATATCGACCGCCATATACTAAACTATGGCAAACCCTTGGCAACGTATATATTCTCTAAAAAGAAATCTTTCCAAAAGAAAATTATAGAAAATTATAGTTTTGGAGGTGGCGCCATTAACGATACAGTAATTCAAATCACGAATAAAAAATTACCTTTTGGCGGTGTTGGGGCTAGCGGTATAGGTTCCTATCATGGTAAAACTTCTTTTAACATCTTCTCGCACCATAAAAGTATCATTAAAAAGGCTAACTGGTTTGAAGCGCCATTGCGCTACCCACCTTACAACCTACCCATGAATATCATAAAGAAAGTGAAGCATTTATTTTGACCTAGAGCCCACGTGGAATATCGCGATAAAGACTAGTTTATTAATCACAAATATCTGTATATCAATATTTTAAATCATCTATTTTAAACGGTTAACCGAACTCTAAACTCGGTTCAAAATGGCACAATTAAAATTAAGAAAATGTTTGCTGCCAAAAATTATTAATTCATATAATCTTGCCAAGTAACTAAAATATATTTATCCTTCCCATTTTCATTTTTTTTCAAAAACCCATATTCATAAACAAATAAATAAACCTCTCCTTTTTGGTTTTTCCAATAGTGCGTGAAGAATTTTGGGTCAAATCCCAATAGCACTAAAACATTGCTCCTTATTGTTACCTTGCCCCCCTTGTTGTATTCTTTTAATATTTTACGATTCAGTTTCAATTGGTTATCTACTTTATTATAAAACCGTTCTGGATTTTGTTTTTCAACTTGGTATTGGAAGGCACTTTTACATTGAGGATCACAAAATTTCTTATCTGTTCTGCCGCTTAATTCTTTGCTACAATGACGACATTCCTTATAAATTCTCATTAAAAATGATTTAATAGACTATTATACGTATCCTATTCGTATAAGGTACGCCTAATTCAATTGTATCAATTAGATTACCCAAAAAAGCCATGGAAAAAGGTAGGAGTGTTACATTGATGCATCTTTTAATCAAGGAAAAACGCTGTATAGGTTTACAATTCAACACGGATAAGGTTATTCATGCGCTTGTTAAGCAGTTGCCAGATGTAAAATGGAGTAACAGTTTTAACATAGCCTACATTTTGAACACCAAACAAAATCTTGACAAGATATTCAAAATCTTTAATGGTGTTGTTTGGGTTAATTGCAACTATTTTTTTGATAAAAGCATCACAAAAGAAAATAACGAGCCCATAGATATTACTTGGTTTAGAAAAAGGCAACTTCCTGCTAATTATCGTGTTTGTCCTACCAGTTATTTAGATAAGTTAGAATTGAGGAAATATGCCAATAATACCGTAAAAACATATGTGACTTCTTTTGAAACATTTATGAATTATTACCATACTAAAGATTTGGTATCTATTAATGAAAGTGATGTTAGAAATTATATATTAAAACTAATTCAAGAAAATAAATCTAATTCTTACATAAATTCTGCTATCAACAGTATTAAATTTTACTATGAATCAGTTCTTGGTATGCCAAATAGGTTTTATGCGATAGAAAGACCTAGAAAAGAAAAGAAATTGCCAAAAGTACTTTCCAAAGAAGATATTCTCAGTATTATAGCCCACACCAACAACTTAAAACACAAATGTATTGTTAGTCTTTTATATTCATCTGGAATACGCAGAAATGAATTAGTAAATCTAAAAATTACCGATATTGATAGTAAAAGAATGTTGATACGGATTGAAGCAGCAAAAGGTAACAAAGATCGATATACATTGCTTTCACATTCATTGTTGAAAGATTTACGAGAATATTATAAACAATACAAACCAGGAAAATATATCGTTGAAGGTTTATACGGTAGGCAATATTCGGGTCAAAGCATTGGGAAAGTAGTAATTAGTGCAGCTGAAAAAGCAGGTATAAAGATTCCTGTAACTCCACATATACTAAGACATAGTTTTGCCACACATTTATTAGAAGCAGGTGTGGATTTAAGGCAAATTCAGGTTTTATTGGGTCATAGCTCTAGCAAGACAACTGAAATATATACTCATGTTGCCACAACAACTTTTAAAAAAATAAAAAATCCTCTTGATTATTAGAAATTTATAAAAGATATATATAACATATGTTATATATATTTTATATTAGGGTTATATAGAACATATGTTCTATATACAATTGTTAGC